>JAQTLI010000026.1 GCA_028714995.1 Methylobacter sp.
AAACTACGCACAGCACTTAATGTAGTGGGTGGATTAAAACTATTTCCATCGACGAAATGTATTGGATATCGAGGCTTGGCTAACCCAACAAAAGAACCTGTTGAATTGCTTGAATCGCCAAAGGCTGTGGCGGCAATCAAGCTTATCAGGCACACCAAAAAACCAAGCATGAGCTTTAGGCCAGAAAAAGCTCTGGACTTATTTAAAAAATCATACATTAGGAAACTCCAATTTTTTTATAAAAAGAAACAATATTACAGGGGGTTAGTATCGAGACTGTTCCTCAATAGAATTAAGGAGCGAAGTAAATTAATCATTTTTGCTACTTTATTAAATTAAAAGTTAAATAGTCGTGACAACAACCGGCTGCTGTCGCAATCCAGCATCAAAACCAGTTAAATATCCAGTGACCGGCTGCCCCCAGCAGCATCATTGCAGCAATCGTCATCATCATCCATTCATGGACGCACGGGCCTTTGGTAGTACAACATTTATCAGTCATTTTGCACATTAGAGACATGGAAAACTCCTATTTGGAATAGTTGAAAAGGTAAGGAATCGCCTCGACGATTCATATTTTTAGTCGTATCACTATGACAAACCTTACAAGGAATTTAAAAATATTGATGTGTGTACTATCAGTAGGAATTTGTTCGATTTTGCTGCAACCATACTCCTGGAATACCAGTGTAGATTTCAAAATCACAATGCTTACGGCACTTTACTAAGATTTATTGTCAAACCAACTTTGCACATCATTGGCGTAATGACGAGCCGTCTTTCGAATAAACTGCGTCTGTTTTTGAAAGTTTTGACATCGGGTACACGTCATCACATGTAGCTTCACATTAAAGCGTTCTTAATTTTTGTTCAGTCCCTGAGAAATCAGGGCGGAAATGTCTCGACAGCTATGGATGGTTGCTGAATGACAGCTTTCAGGTTTGATGCTGTCGTAAATTGACCTTAAGCGGCAGGCAGGTTTTGGCCGATTTGAGCTATTCAATCAACAGGCAGAAGTCGACCCTCAGGAGCCACTCAACCTAGATTTGCGAATGGCAGCATACTCACGGAAAGAAGACATTCAATCCTAGCTAGCCAACTGGTACTACCGGAGAAATAGGAACGGGTCCAATTTCAATAAATGTGAGGACCACAAGGACGAGAATACTGAGAATACGCATGGGTTATTTTCGTGTTCGATGGCTTTTATTTGGGTTCTATGCCGAATAGATGTGGATGGAACATTATCAAAAAACCAGTAGGCTAACCACACTGAGATAGATCAGGAGGCTGAGCAAATCCTGAATAATCGTGGCGACCGGACCACTTCCGTAAGCGGGGTCTTTTCCCAGTCGGGACAGAATCGAAGGCAACAAAAGGCCGATGCTGGTGGCGATGCTGCTAGCGCAAATCAAGGCAACCGACACCGCAAACGCTAGCGATGCGTTAAACGCAAGCCAAATGAACGGAAAAACAAGCAGTGCCAATGTGATACCCAGGTACAAGCCTGTTTTAAGCTCACCTTTCAGCAAATGCTCAATCGGCGTACTGCTAAATGAAAGCCCCCGCACCGCAATCGCTTCGGATTGGGTTCCGATGGCATCGGCTAGATACACAATACCCGGGATGAAAAAGGCAACCGCCAAATCAGTTCTCAACGTACTTTCAAATGTTGCCATGAGTCCGGTTGCCAATATGCAGCCCACAGTTCCCACGATCAACCAAGGCAAACGTGCTATTACGCGGCGTAGCGGGTCTCCCTCAATAGCAGACAAAGCTTGATCTGAGTTTCGCCATATCCCGACCATGCGCTCCATATCCAGGATATGATCCTCCCGCATGAGTTTGAATACCGTGTGCGCGGGGACGGCACCGAGTAGGCATCCCTGATCATCCACCACCGGCACGGCAGGTATTTGATGGGTTAACGCCACCTCGGCCACTTGTTCTGGATGGTCGACAAGGGTGACGCTGGTGATATTGCTGTTCATCAGTTCATTGATAGTCATCTTGGGTGTTGCCGCCAAGAGCTTGGACAAAGACACCACACCTAGCAGCTTGTGATCAGCATCGATGACAAACAGCAATTCAACGGAATCGAAAGCCGCAGTTTGGCCGGATAGCCGCCGCCTGACCTTCGCAACGGTTTCATCTCCGAGAGCGGTCGACACCAGACTGTACATATGGTTCTCCGCTCGGTCTGTGGAATCTTTCAGCCTCGTGATGGGTTGCGAAGGCTTGTTGATTTCCCTGGCCATTTCTTCGACCTTTGCACCTAACATGGCCATCACATCCGAAACGATGGTCTGGAGCTTCTGCGCCGCTGGTATCGCCTGCTCTTGCAGGGTTTTGCCGATTTTTTCGATGATGTTTGCCATGTTGATTACTCTTTGTAGATGATGGGGAGCGTCAATTACAGGCTTCTGATATGGCTAGTCGCCGACCAACTCACGATATGCGACAACCCCATGTGGGTTTGAAGATGATTGATGATGCAATCAACCCGTTCAGGTAAGTCGTAGAATTCGATTACCAGAGGTAAGTCCAGGGACAAGTCTAGTAGATGGCTAGTACGAATTTTTCCGTCTGGACCAAAACCCATAATCCCTTGAAATACCGTGATGCCTGAGACTTTCTCTTCGTCGTGCAAAAAATCGATGATACCTCCGAGCAGATGTTCGCCTTCCCGAAGATAAATCCGTACTACCGTAATAGATTGAGCTGCCATAACCAATTCCCCACTAATGTACCTAACCAGACCATTGCCACGCCAAACAGGGCATTGATGGCGAAAATGCTCAGTAGACCATGCAGCTCAAGCCGGATTTCGGACAGCTTGAACGCCAGCCACAGCGTTGACGAAATTGTCAGCACACCGAGCAGTAAAACAAGAACGACCGCCCGAAGTTCGGGTGTGGCGTTCACGCGCATAAAGGTGAACTCCGCCAGCAATGCCAGCAAAAAAGCGATGGCCAACCCTAGCGCCATATCGGCATAAGGCATACCATGTCCTAACCAAGGGTAAACATCGTTCGCGAAGATAACCCGTCCCCATACGAGGCCGAACCAAACACCTACCAGACAGAGCACTACGCTCAATAAGATGTTCAAAAAAGCCTTTAGTAGATTGCTTTCTTCGAATAGGTAAAACGTTTCCAGGGCAAAGGTTGAAAAGGTGGTGTAGGCGCCCAAAAAACCGACCAGAATCGCCGCACGGTATTCTGCAGCGTAAACGAAACGTTGCAGCATCAGTAAT
Source organism: Methylobacter sp. (assembly GCA_028714995.1). Classification (GTDB taxonomy): domain Bacteria; phylum Pseudomonadota; class Gammaproteobacteria; order Methylococcales; family Methylomonadaceae; genus Methylobacter_A. The sequence goes on from JAQTLI010000026.1 coordinate 3,257, forward strand.
GCCGTTAGAAATCCCATCAGGAATGAGCCGGACACATTTACGAACAACGTGCCGTAGGGAAAACCACGACCCAATACGGCATAAATACCGTTTGCCACGAGAAAGCGCGTCACCGCACCCAAGGAACCGCCCAAGACGATAGCGATCAGTTGATTCATAAGTCATCCCTTAGCATAGGGTTCAGCCTCGAACTCCGCAATAAGTTTTTTCCACCCTTGAATGCACCTCTGAAATCATGGGGTTCAACCTAAAGATTTTAATACCAGCACCAGACCGGAAAGCACCAAAAACACCGAAAAAATGTGACGGTATTTCTCACGGTTGATCTGCGCGTAAAACACCGCGTCACTTAAAACGAAAGTCATCGCACCAACGATCAGATAGATAAGGTTATCGTAGACAGGCACATCGATCTGCTGCTGACTGAACAGCCATAAGGTCAGAAGCTGTACCACTGCGAAGGTGCCGTGAGAAGCTGCCACGGTCACCCGCGCGACATCTTTTTCATAATTCTTGTGATGTATCATGGCAGTCAACAACGATCCACCCAGGTTGCTGAACCCATGCACTACACCCATGATCACGAAGTAAGCCGTTTCATATTGCATCATCCGATCGATGATTCGGGCTATGGCTGTGGAAAATTCCTTCAAGGCAAGCAACAGCAGAAACGGGCCAATAATCAGGCCGATATTGATGCGTATATGGGTCACCAGGAACAAAAACACGGCGATGGGCGGTAACGTCAATAGCAGTATTTTCTGGTAAAAGGCAAAATCGATATGGGCGTGGTGTTGGAAGATTTGCAGCAGGTTGATGGCGAGCGAAATTGGCAGCAGCACGATCAGTACATCGACAAATTCATATCCGAACAACAGCATAAGAGGTGTGCCGAACAGTAATATGCCGGCCCCGAACAGAGACTGAATGACAGACGTGACCACGACGATAAGCAAGATGTCAGCTGCCATGATATTCTCCTTTGCTATAGTTCGATGAGTCAATCAATAAGAGTTAATTCGAAACCCCTCTAACCAGAGGCTACTTTTCCAATTGCAAAATGATAGTATTAAAATAACCTCCGCTTTACAAACTTTATCTAGGACTCGATGCCCGCCTAACCGGAGCCAATAGCGCTTAATTTGAGTCCAAATGAATATTCTTATTCTCCTTTGCAGGCTTGGTTAAGAGCCATTCGACAACGCTGCAAGTGTGAATTTATATGCACTGTACCCACGGGGTTATATGGGTTTAATTAACCCCCGATTTGCCGGAGGTTTTTGACTATCCATCCTAAAATTAGGATGTTTGTAATTTCCAAGTCCTTTAGTAGACTATTCTTAAATAAAAATAACAAATTGGTGGTTCGTTATGACAATCTGGAATGTGCTATTACATAGTCGCCACAAGGAGACTAAATGAGCCACCCATCATTTTTTTGGCAATTAAAATGGTTGATTGTAATTCTGGCAATGATGATTCTGGATTTTAGTCCTTTCCCTGTTTCTTCCCTTGTTTTTCTGTACATTTTTCTATTTAGGCCTATCTGGTTCAAGAATGTTATTGACCGTCTTTATTCGTCCGAATAACTTGAATGTCTCGGTTATTTTGTTATTTACGGTAGATAACGATGAAAATACGAGAGACAAATCAATAATGCTTAGCGTGCAGTTTTTTTCGTTTCATGAGCTGACCCCCAAGCTATGCCCGCTATGGATCAATTCATTATATAGAGAAGCTAACTCTTATATCGGAGCCTCGGAGCGCGTAGCTGGGTAACAACACGAGCCACGGTGCCGCCGAACCAGACGCTGCACCTGACCGGGTGCCGTATACTGATTTTCAGCGACGCCAAGCTCTTGCAGCGACCCCGGCAGGTGATCTTAGTCGGTATTTATGACCGCTTTCCAAAATTGACCGGCCATTCACTTGGCAATTGTGATCGCCCGCATTTGGCCGACTACTGCTATTCGTGAAAGTCTGTACACGACCCACAGGAGCCACTCAATCTACATATCCGAATGGCACCATACCCACGGAAAGATGACAGTCGATTCCAAGAGCGGCAACTGAGTCTATAAGCCACCGGCCATCCAAAGACCAGTAATATTCTTGCTTTTTTTACATCTTTAGAAAATGTGAGCAGGCTTGCGTATTCCAAAGCTGGCGAATTTTCGAGTTAATCCATGTAGGTGCTCATACGTATTGTGTACTCAGGTTGCTAAATTATAATTGAATATAAAGGTAAACGAATATTGACCTGAATAATGCATGGCCGTCATCTATCACGGTCAAAAAAGCGCTTGAACACGTTTCCGGCGAACAACAGGTGAAAGTCGATTACGCGAATAAGACTGCGACGGTGCAATTCGACGACACGGCGGCCACGGCGGATAAATTCACCGAGGCGACCAAGGTTGCTGGGTATCCGTCCTCTATTAAGAAGGATAATTAATGAGTGCCGTAATTCTCGACTCGACACTCACATGCCCGCACTGCGGTCATGCCGAAACGGAAATCATGCCGACCGATGCCTGCCTGTTTTTCTATGAATGTAAATCCTGCGGAACCCTGCTCAAACAAAAGCAAGGGGATTGCTGCGTATTTTGTTCTTATGATTCTGTCAAATGCCCGCCCATCCAGCAACATAAATCTTGTTGCGTTAAATAGAATTAGAAAGGCGTTCTAGTCATTTACTCTCGATAAAATCCGTTATCAATAGTAAATCGGGCGTGTGGCATTTGTCTCGACCACACCTAAAAGCGTTACCGACTTCCGCAGATTGTTCATAAAACGACCATTTTCTGAATACACTGTCATAGTCGATCACTTTCCATTGTCATCTAATTTCTGCGGTATTATCAAAAACTATTTTTTTAAGCACTTATTGGTATTTTTCCTATAGAAATTTAAGCAAAAAGCAGTAGATTATATATGCTGGCCGTTGACGCCGGTCGAGATTTGACTATCTACTGGAACTTATGCCGAATATTGATTGACCACCCGAGCGAATATAAATCACTCGCTATTACAAATAGTTAAGGCTAATGGATATAGTCAATCGGTAGCCGGCATGTATGGTCAAATCTCGACCGGCGTCAACATCTGCAGCGCTATAAACAAACCGCCGCTAGCGATAGTACTACTTGCCATAACGTTTTCGCTTCTCCCGACTTCGATTCAAAGCTTCCTGAATCGCAGCTTCTGTATTTTGTGTAAGTGTTGGAAGTGCAAACCATGTATTTTTTCATAAAATCACTCTAACATAAGGAGTCAGCACATGGAATTAACAAATAGCAAAAGGTTGATATATTCAGCTAGTTATGTAACCACTACGCTGACTCAAGCAGAGCAAGAAGAGCAAAAAAAAGCACAAGCTACAAACACCACAAATAAAGGGAATGCTTTCGTTAAAGCAAACCTGATTCAGGCAATGAATTTCAATTCCGAGAATTTTGCCCAGCTGGGCAAAAAAATTAAACTAGATACGACACTTCAACATAAAGATAACTTAATAAAACTGTTATCCATCGTCGATAAAAATATTAATGCAGCGAAGCCAGTTTCTACACTTGAGTTGGCTCCAAAGGTGGCAGATATATCTTTAAATACGATTACACAACTTGTTAATCTCGCCAACCCTGACGATTTAGAGAGAATGAAATTTATATTGTTCTCTGTAGAGCAGCAGCAAAAAATTTTACCGATTGGCCGCATCCATCTTGAACGTATTGAAATGTATCCTGTGGGGGTACAGAGAGGTGAGTTGGTTTTTTCCGTTCCGATGGCGCCCGGCGAGACAACCACCATTTCACATAAAGAATGGACTACCACTTCACGCGAATTTGAAGATATTGTTCAAGATTTCTTTGAAAGTTACAGTGAACGTGGAGTTGCCGACAAAACAGACGCTAGTATGTCAAACGAAAGCCAAACTAAGCACTCAAATTCTTTTGATTTTGGCGCTTCATTGTCCGGCTCCTATATGGGAGTTACTCTAACAACTACATTGGGAATCAAAAATACTAGTGAGGAACAACAGTCAGTTAAGAATTCTATGCAAAAACATAGTGAAGTGACTGAAAAAGCCTCTGCGCGCAGCCGAAAAGAACATAAAGTATCGATGAAGTATGAAACAAAAATGGGTACTGAAGATCACTCAGGGAAGACAATAACTAATCCTAACAGCACAGCTATCCGAATAGATTATTATCGAATGATGCGGAAGTGGCGCACTGATCTTTACCGTTATGGGCTGCGGCAAACTTACGATCTTACTATCCCTCTGCCAGGCGCTCGTCTTTGGGCATTGCATCAGCAAGTAGCCGAGTTGGATAAAGAAATACGTACGCCATTTGTATATGGCAAGCAGCCAAAGGACATCAGCACAACGAACTATCAACAAGAGGCTATCAGACTCGACACGACGGTGCAAGATCCGCCGCCTGAGAGCATAGTAGATCATAAATACGCACGGATAGATTATCTAGATGAGCCTTCTGCTTTCATTAGCCGCTTCGGCCAAATTGATATTGATGTCCCGGTGGGATACGCAATCAAAACGGCTAAGATAAATGGAAACTTTGCAGTATGGGCGGCCGGTGGTTATGGGTTTAATGTAATTTACGCCAATCCCTTTGCAGCGGCTGATGTTGCAAGTGTAAAAGGTATAGAAGCCAACTTGGATTTTTTGAAAGACAGAAAAGGTCATTTAGCTGTAGTTTATTCATACAAGTCAATCAGCAATGGTTCAATAGAAGTCACGCTAACTTACCAACTTCTGGATGATGCGAGAGAGAATTGGCAAATCATTGCCTGGCGTCAGTTACGATCTGCTGCTGAGGCTAAATATCAAGAAGTTCTAGCGCGTACGCAGGAGGAGCGCGACAAGTTATGGCGATTATTAAACGGTAAAGATACTTTAACACTGCGCCGCCTGGAACGGGAGGAATTGCTTAGGTTGGTGATGCAGTGGCTATTGGGGCCGAATCTGCCAATAACTACAGATTTACATGGGGATGTACAAAACACATTAATCCAGATATTAGGGAATGAGCAGTATTTTCAGGAGCATCTAATTGACCCTAGAGTCCCGCGCTACCGCAATCCTACTCTTGACAGGATTAAGGAGGACGCCTGGTTTAATGCCGTATTGTTTGGTGAGCAAGTCAAGTTTATTCACCAAGCAATAGAGTGGGAAAACATACTGTATTTTCTATATCCTTACTTTTGGGGTTCTGAAATTATCGGCAGAGAAAAAATGCTATTTGAGCATGCTGATCCCGAGCATGAACGATTTCTGCGCGCCGGATATATTCGCATAGTATTGCCCGTAAGACTGGGATTCGAGGAAGATTTTACTCATTTTATAGAAAAGGGTTCTCTGTCGGGTCATGAATCCCATCCTTACCTGGAAATATCGAAAGACATTCAAAGTTTTGCAAAAACAAACTATGCCGGCATTCCACCTGCGAATCCAGAAAAAAATGCCCGTCCTCTTCTTTATCCTGAGCAACGTGCTACGTGGGACACCATGCAGCAAGTTATGGCGGAGGTAGACCTTTTTAAGGCTAAACACGGCCATTATCCTACGAAAATCGACGAAATTTTAACCGAACCCAACTCCAACTTCACATCTACACCTGTAGATACCTGGGGTAATCCGTTTGTATATAGAATTCCGGGTCTTGGGGCAGATTATGATCTTATTTCGTATGGTGCTAATAATAAAGAGGGTGGCGAGGATTCGAATGCATTGAATGCAGATATCACGTCTTTTGCTGGTGCCTCCCTAGTGGCAACATGGTTCGACTACACACCCACTAGCGCTCTTGATATAGAGGTAGATACTAAGCTAGGGGAGATTTCTTAAACTTACTTCAATACCCGGGAACAACTTTACGATTGGTTTTATCTGATAAGGCACATTTACTTAATAGTGTCGTTATTTTATTCCAAATTTTAGGCTGATATTGGTGATCTTGTAGAGATGCCCTCTAATCTGCTTAACAACATAATAGAAAATATGACATAAATATCTTTAAAAAATCGTATTTATATTTAGAGGAACTTATGAGCAAAGATTTAACGCGGTTAACTTCTTCCTTCAGAAACAGAAAAATGAACGTAGAATCCTTATGGACAATCTTGTTTAATCCTGATTTTAGGTAAGTAAATGAGTTCTCTTCATATTAACCCACCTGCAAAACTGGAAGATGAGCCTAGACGCTGGTTTTTATTAAATCCAAAACGGGGTACAGGAATTCCTGTGAGGTTTGGTAATGATGTTATACCTTATATTGATTATGACCGTTATTATGCTGCCGCTGCTGAAATTTTAGAGGCATCTGCCGCTAAAGGCACAGTTGTGCTACTCTCCGGTTGGGCTCTACAATTGGATACTCCAGTCGTTCTAAATGGGCAATCAAAAAAAATAGGAGAATTACTTGCTCGTGTAGGAGATCGCGGTGGTGGTGGTCAAGTACGAGTTCTTCTCTCTGGTCATCTTACAAATCCGAATGAACCAGTAGTAAGCTGGCTAAACAGTCAAAAAGGATGTGAGGCTATTTTAGATGATCGGCTGAGGGTAGTTGGCAGTTTTCATCAAAAAGCACTTGTCGTGGCGGGCCAACAGGTTGTAGCTTTTGTCGGTGGGATGGATTTTGGTGCAGATCGCATTGCTAACCCCAGCGATCATAGAGGGCCTTGGCATGATGTACATCTTAGAATTACAGGCCCAGCAGCTGCTGATATTTATCAAACACTTGCTGATCGGTGGGAAAGCTGGCTAAAAAACAAATCAAACTCGCTTCGCTGGGTAGCTATTGGAGGCGGTGCTGTACGATCAAAACGTGCTGTACAGGTAGTACGAACATACGGAAACCCACGTACTGGTATATCGCTAACAGACCTCCGACCATCGAACTCTGGGATGGAATTTTCGCGCATATTATCTAGATTGAGTAAGAATGAATTTTCTTTTGCTCCTACGGGCGAATCAGGCATCCATGACTTACTAGTTCAAGCTATATGGTAACTACCCCTGAATGTACGGTTATAAATTAAAAGACTGTAATGAAAATAGAAATTAAGTGGGAAGGTAGCAACAAATTTCTTATCGGACATGAGTCTGAAGGTGGACCAGTTAGCGTTTCTTTTGGGATTAAAAATCCAGACAATAATATATCTGATTTAAACCTCACTAAAACAGGGCTGACATCTCAGACAGTAGAGATACAAACTCTGACGAAACCATTGCAATTGAAATTTCGTGTGAATCTTAAAGTTTCTGGTTATAAAGAGGAATCTCTTTTCCTAGTTCAAAATTTTGAATTCATTGAACGCAAGCTAGTCCCTACATCATATATCCGACATCGTTATCAATACTCACTTTTTAATTCCGGAACAATTAAGGTTTTTCCATATACAAATACTCAATTAGTTATTGGCCAACATCCCTTATTAAATACCATCCAAAATAGAGGTGGCTGGAAAATTAGTATTGATACTGAGTTTATAGATGCAACAGAGCTTTGGTGGAAGGTTCACTATAGAAGTGATCCTAATGAATTTTTCCCCTGGATTCTTGATCCTAGACTTACTAAACGGATTAAGCAACTTCGAGTCTTGCTTTGGACTAGCGGGGATCCAATGATTTGGTTTGTTTCTGCTTCAGACCTCGCTGTTTCTGGAGGTGATCAGGTTCAAGCTGTCGTTTTTTATCGCCCACCAGGCTCGTCTCCTTATGATTACTCAATAGATGAACAAGGATTTGCGTTGCCCCGCCATCGAACTACTGGGATGTATGTTCTCGCACGCTATTTATCTAACCCTTTACCTTCAACTTTCTCTGGCACCCCACCCCATAATTCTTGGAGTGTCATGTTTGAATTTGAAAGAGGAGGAAAAAACGCAGACCCATCTGTAAATATTGACTCAGCTCGGCTTATTGGATTAGAGGATGCAATTAATAATGCTGGACACCCGATAGTTCTTTTTTTGCCTTGGGTAAATGGTGGTAAATTAGGAGATGGGGCAGTCGGACAAAATCTCTTCAATAAAATCCAGTCCGCTTTCAGGATTCTTTGGGATGCTAATATATTAGGTAAGGATCTTCCCGTATTCGTGAAAACTTCACAGGCTATCTGGCTCGCAGGATATAGCCGCGGCGGGCTTTCGCTATGGGATGCTTTAGAAGTAAATCGATCATCAGTAGATAGAATTATCACAATTGATGCCAACAAGCTAACTACTACAGGCAAAGATGCTCTTTTAAAATCGGCGAAAGAAGCCAAAGAGAAAAGAAGAAAGCTTTCGATTCGATTGATTAGCACTCCGTATCAGGGTGTTATCACCGAGAATTTTCTAACTCAATTTAAAAGTATTGGCGCTGATGCAGTTGCGTTGCCTGATCCCCAAAGAAAAGATTTTTGGGATCCACCTAACAACGAAGTATTCTTGGCTTTTACTGCTAAGTGGACTCAAGAAGAAGTAAAGCTTAGCTGGAAGACTAATGAAGAAAAATGGAAGGGGCTTTTCCATCAGTTTGCCGCATTTGGGGGAGAGAACCTTATTTCCCTTCCAAATGGAGGGAAGCGGGTACAAACATTCTTTGAGGAATCTTTACTGATAAAGAAATAGAAATAGAAATTACAATTTGAAGCTTAATATATTTGAAAACGGGGTAATCGCAGAAAACCATCATGTATGGATTATATGTTTGCAGGCAGCTACGGATAACCCCGACTTATTCAATAGGTTGAAGACATGTTACTCATTTACGAAGGAACCCTTACAGCCCCCCCAGTGACGCACAAAGCGAATACAAATTGGTTGAATTCTTACCGGATCAGTGGTCTGTTGCCGCCCAGAGGTACTGGGAAGGCGTAATGAGTGATATCCCATTTCCCGAGGTATTGGTTCATGGCTCTATTTCCCAAATTGGCAGTCGTTTCCAAATGCATAACCATCGGTTGCAACCGACCCACAAAAGCGGCGCAGGATTGGTCCCTTTTCCAAGGTTCTGGCGGGGCGCTTTTGCGGGTCGGCTGAACCAATTGTTGAACGGCTGCTCTTGAGCTTTCACCTGCCATTACACTGAAATTCTTGATCGTCCCTTTTTGGCCGTACCGCGGCATTCGCGAAAGGCCGAACTCGACCCTATATAGTCCTTCCGTCCTGTTTTCAGAAGTAAAAAAACACTTGGGGCTTTCCAACTGCAGTTTTAATGATGACAATCTTTTACTTTTACTTTGACTTTGAAGATGTATAGCCGGTGAATGACGGCAGCATAAAACGGATAACAGGTCTTTCAGAGCAAAATGGCATCACTGTTGAGACAGAAAAAAACGGCACCTTACCGCTCTTATCTGGCTCTGTATCTGTGGGAAATATTGGATCGGAAGTTGATTGGTTAAGATCGCTCCAAACACTCCGCCGAATCATTCCTCAGGCTATTGACCTTCGTGCTAACTGGCCAAGCCGCCATGTCTTCCGCCGAGTACGGTTTCAATAAATTTTGTAAGGCTTGCGCGTTCATAGCATCGGGTTCAAGCCAAGCGCTCCAATCCTCAGGAGCAAGAATAACCGGCATACGCTCATGGATCGGCCGCATCAGTTCGTTCGCATCCGTTACGATGATGGAACAGCTCTCCAATTCGTCGCCTTCCGGACTATGCCACCGTTCCCACAAACCGGCAAATGCCATCGGTTCGCGATCCCGTAGCGCGATAAACCAGGGTTGCTTGACCTTTGAACCCGGTATGGCCTGCCATTCGTAAAACGCATCTGCCGGAATCAGGCAGCGCCGGTGCCGAAAGGCATTGCGGAACGCCGGTTTGCTGGCCACCGTTTCGGCCCTGGCATTGATGGTGCTGTAACCGATCTTCATATCCTTAGCCCAATGCGGAATCAGGCCCCAGCGAGCCAACGCAAAGCGCCTTTTGCCCTCTTCCTCCCGCACAATGGGAATGTTTTGCGTCGGCGCTATGTTATAGCGCGGACGCAGCTCTGGAAGCGCTTCGGCCTCAAAACGCCGGGCCAAGGCAAAAGGATCGCTATAAAGCGCGAATCGGCCACACATAAAACCCCACAAACTGACGCATCACCAATACACACCCAGCAACAAAAACACCCCAACCACTGCAAACTTCACTGTCCACATTTCCATCGAACACCTGCCGTAGTCATGAT
>JAQTLI010000027.1 GCA_028714995.1 Methylobacter sp.
CCCGCTTGGCGACAAGCCCAGCAGACTCACTTAAGTCTGGGGCAACTGAAAGTCATGTCCGCCATAGAACAGTGTCGTACCTCGACATTGGGTGGGCATGTGTTGCATTGCCCTGCTTGTGGGCATGACGAAATCGCCTACAACTCTTGCCGTAACCGGCACTGCCCGAAGTGCCAGGCCAGTGCGGCCAAGCGTTGGCTCGAAGCCCGGCAGGCCGATCTGTTACCGGTGGAGTATTACCATGTGGTGTTCACCTTGCCCGCGCCGATCAGCGCCATCGCTTACACCAACAAGGCGGTGATCTATGGCCTACTGTTTGAGGTCGCTGCCGAGACGCTACGCACCATCGCTGCTGACCCCAAACATCTGGGGGCGCGGATTGGGGCCACCTTGGTGCTGCATACGGTTCGGCGTTAACCCATCATCTGCATGTGCACGGCATCGTCCCCGGCGGCGGGTTATCCTTAGACGGCGAGCGATGGGTGGCTTGCAAACCGGGCTGCTTCTTATCGGTACGGGTGCTGTCACGGCTGTTTCGACGGCGTTTTCTGGAAGAGCTAAGCAAAGCGCAGGCGACTGGACAATTGCAGTTCTTCGGTGAGTCTGCCCATCTCGCTGACGCCTCGGCCTTTGCCGGCTGGCTCGCACGGCTTACAAAGTGCGAATGGGTGGTCTACGCCAAACGCCCGTTTGCCGGACCAAAGGCTGTCTTGACTTATCTGTCGCGTTATACTCACCGCGTGGCAATCGCCAACTCATGCCTACTTTCCCTGAACGAGCAGGGTGTTACGTTCCGCTGGAAAGACTACCGCGCCAAGGGCAAGACGCGGCATAAAACCATGACGCTCAATACCGACGAGTTTATCCGCCGCTTCCTATTGCATGTGTTGCCTGGTGGCTTTCATCGCATTCGTCATTATGGCTTGCTCGCCAATGGCGGCCGCCGTGAACAGCTTGCGCAGGTATGTGAACTATTGCAGGTTATGCCCGCCGTCAGGGATCTCAACGGTGGGGATACCGACGCGGTAGGGCAACCGCCCCAGCCGGCTTTCGTCTGTCCCGACGTCGGACTTCGGCTGATCAACATGAGAGCCAGGTTAACCCGTATAGCCACCTTTTAAATCCCCATAGTCCATCCCCTGTTCTGGCCCATCGCTGCGTATCTCGCGGTTTCCTCCCTAGAATAAATTCAGCCTTTCGCGAATGCCGCAGTTCGGCCAAGAGCTGCCGGTCATGATCGTGTTCAAACTATCATCGAAACTATCCATTTTCCGGATAGCATGCAGATCTTGGGCGCTATCTGACTAAAAAAGATGGCATGTACAGTTATTTTTGTCAACTGAGATTGAATAGAGTATAAGACATCCAGGCTTAGATAATAACTTGTTAGCCGGCTTGACCCGTGCGAGGTCCAGCTGAATGGATCAACGCAAATTTGAAGCTCAATTCGTGAGGAGACAACCATGCCAGAATTCAATAAGTGGATGATCGACCCCAACGACGCCGTCATGCTCCTGATCGACCATCAGAGCGGGCTGTTCCAACTGGTCAAGGACATCGACCTTCCAGTCCTTCGCTCGAATGTCACCGCGCTCGCGAAGGTGGCGCGTCTCGCCAAGATTCCAACCTTTACCACGGCATCGGTCCCAGACGGACCTAACGGCCCGCTCATCCCCGAAATCCACCAGTACAATCCTGAAGCGGTCTACATCGCGCGAACCGGACAGATCAACGCCTGGGACAACCCCGCTTGGGTCGAAGCCATTGAAAAGACCAAGCGTAAGACGCTTCTCATCGCCGGTACGCTCACTAGCGTATGCATGGCGTTCCCAGCGCTGAGTGCCCTCGTTGCCGGCTACAAGGTCTTTTGCATCATCGACGCTTCAGGTAACTGGTCTAAGATGGCGACCGACCTCACGCTCGCTCGCATCGTTCAGGCTGGCGCCATACCGCTCGACACGTTTGCCGTCCTGACCGAACTCCAGAGCACGTGGAACCGTCCCGATGCGATGGAGTTCGCGGCAATCTTTGCCGACCATATTATCCCGGGTTATCGCGCTTTGATGGAGAGTTATGACAAAGCTCAGAGTGTGCAAAAGGTCGGCCGGGAAACCAAGTTGGACCATCTGGACGCCAGCCTGGCGAAGAAGTGAATCTATGTAGCTCAAAGGCATGGAGCCGACGCCCTCCAGCGTTCGCTCGTGCCACGCTACCGCTTCCGGCAGCGGCTCATCCTGACTTATCCCTGTTCAAAATAAAGACCCACCGTCCGCTTAGGGTCGAAATTGCCACATCCAAAAAGAGTAAGATCCCCTATTGCCGAATGTTTGGTATGGAAAAATTGGATGGGCATAAGTTAAATCAATTTGGCACAATGCGTAACTAACGTTATTTTTAGCTATAAAAATATTGTCTATTTTTCATCTCCCCATAAACATTCCAACGGAATAACGGACTATCATGCAATATTCGTTAGTGACTCGGTGGCACCTTGATGCTCCCATTGAACAGGTCTGGGATGCCCTAGTCGCGTCTGAAGAATGGCCGAAGTGGTGGCACTTCGTTAAAAAAGTCGTTGAAATCAAAAAAGGTGATGCACAAGGTCTGGGTTCGGTTCGACGGTTTACCTGGACGAGCAGACTTCCCTATCGGCTATGTTTTGAAGTCCGAGTTAAGGTGCTGGAAAAGCCCCATTGGATTGAAGGCATTGCGTCAGGCGACTTAAACGGTACTGGAAGTTGGAAGCTGGATGATTTGGGGGATTCAACTCGGGTGACTTATGTATGGCTTGTGTCTACGGAAAAAGCCTGGATGAATCTCCTGGCGCCAATTTTGGCACCCATCTTTACTTGGAACCACGATCAAGTCATGCAGGAAGGCGGAAAAGGTATGGCCCGGCATCTCGGCGTTTCACTACTGGATTTTCAAGGATCCCGCAGCCGCCGTAGTGAGTGTATTTAGACCCAACAAGCCAAGCTTATGGCGTTATGCAAAACGCTGGGTGTTAAACGACGTTGAATTTTATCCACATTCAACATCCATATTTACCGATTCATTGGAAGGGTAGATGTCATTTAAACAATAAGATAGCAAATATTAATAGAAAGTGTTGACGCTCTTTTCTGATAAAATTGGCAAAATTGTACGCTTTTTGCCAACTTGGCTACCGACTACCTAATCCTCTTTAGGAGCATACTGGTAAACAGACTATTCCAATGAGAGCGGACACTGTCAATGAGAAAATTGGCTGGTTACCCAACGTGATAATTCGACCAGGAGCCGACAATCACAATTGACAAGGGAATGACTGTTCAAGTTAGAAAAGCAATGGTATGGACCCCTCCCATCTTACGGCATCGATGTGCCAGTTTAGTAGAATTTAATTTTCCAAACAACCGGGGGAGGAGTCCGAAATGAATATTAAACGAATCGGTATTGATCTGGCAAAACAACTCTTTCAAGTGCATGGTGCGGACTATCAGGATAAAGTGATGTTACGCAAACAGTTGCACAGAAACCAAGTGTAGAGTTTTTTCGCCAAACTACCACCGTGTTTGATTGGGATGGAAGCCTGCGGTGGAGCTCATCATTGGGCAAGGGAGTTACAGAAACAGGGTCATACTGCGAAACTGATTGCGCCACAGTTTGTAAAACCGTACGTCAAGAGAAACAAGAACGATGCCAATGATGCCGAAGCCATTTGTGAAGCTATAGGTCGACCTACGATGCGTTTTGTTACCATCAAGACGGTTGCCCAGCAAGACTTACAGGCGATCCACCGAGTTCGTAGCGAACTGGTTAGTCGACGGACTGCCAAGATCAATCAGATTAGGAGCTTGTTGGCAGAGTATGGACTAGTTGTTGGCCGACATGCACAAACCCTGCGCCCGAGCTTTGCCTGATTTGCTTGAAGATGCCGAAAACGCCCTCAGTTTCGATTTCAGGACGTTATTGGATGATTTGTGGAAAGACCTCGTTCATTTTGATGAGCGAGCGGCGGAAATGGACAAAAAAGTCCGCGCCCTAGCCAATAATGAGCCTGCTGCCAAGCGTTTACTAAGTATTCCCGGCATTGGCCCAATTAGTGCCACCGCTATTCTTTGTGCAGTAGGCGATGGCAAACAATTCAAGCGTGGACGGGACATGGCAGCCTGGCTGGGGCTGACACCCAAACAGCATAGCAGTGGCGGTAAAGAACGCCTGCAGGGGATGAATAAGCGTGGCGACACTTATCTGCGGACCCTGCTGATCCAGGGTGCCCGGTCAGTACTCGAGGTGATCGACAAGAAGACGGATCCCAGGAGCCAATGGTGACAAAACTTATGCGGCAGGAGGCATAAAAACGTAGCCGCCGTAGCATTGGCGAACAAAAACGCCAGGATAGCGTGGGCACTGTTGAATAACGAGACAAAATACCTTTCGGAAGGCAAACCAGTTTAAGTCCGAAGGCAAGCCTTCAAACTTAAACTGGTTGAGATAAAACACCGTTCAACCACGATTTGTAAAGCAACAACTACTGATGGCGAACAGGTCGAACCGGCGTTTGCAAAACCTGAAATGACCGCTGTGCCTTAGAGCACGTGAAAGCAATGAGGACCAAATGCGCGAATAGCCCATTATGGCCAGAGCAATTGAGCTCAGCAACAGGTCGGATATACGTTTGCAGTCGTACCTAAAAGCCAAAGTAGATTTTTGTTTGCAAAACGGAGGTGTCCTATACGGTCATTCAGTGATTGCCAGCCACGCACTCATAGCAGTCTAGCTAAACAATAAGAAACTTAATCCTAAGCCACTAGATAAGTTTTAGAGGGTATCCCGAATTTTGTGAAAACGGATTTTTTTAAATTATCGAATAAGCATCCAATCCTTGAACATAATACTAAGCCGGTTGAGAGCGGCTTTCCAGTTTTGTAGCGGCATCGTCCATTTTTGGCTGATATTCATCAGCGCCAAGTAAAACAATTTCAGCACGGCCTCATCGCTGGGGAACGCTGCCCGGTTTTTGGTGATCTTGCGCAGATTCATGTTCACCGACTCGATGGCGTTGGTGGTGTAAATGATGCGCCGGATTTCCAGTGGGTAATCAAAGAAGGGGATGATACGTGCCCAGTTGCGTCGCCAATATTGGACAAAAGAGGGGAAGTCTTCTTCCCATTTAGCTTTGAATTCGTCCAGCCTGATTTCGGCTTCCTCGACAGTAGCCGCGGTATAGATCGAGTGCAAATCAGCCGCTACTGCCTTGCGCAGTTTCCAACTGGCGTAGTTCAAGGTTTATCTAACCAGATGCACAATGCAGAGCTGAACCGCAGTCTTAGGGTAAACCGTTTCGATCGCTTCCGGGAAACCTTTCAAGCCATCCACGCAAGCAATAAAGATGTCCTGTAGACCACAGTTCTTGAGTTCTGTCACCACTTGCAGCCAGAATTTAGCCCCCCTCTGCCTGGGCGATCCAAAGTCCGAGTAGCTCCTTTTCGCTGGACAGGTTAAGCCCCAACGCCAGATAGACGGCCTTGGTTCGTACCGTTCCGGCATCACATATCTTGACGTGGATGCAGTCCAAATAGACGACGGGGGTACACCGCATCAAGCGGACGCGATTGCCAAGCCCAAGCGTCTTCGATAACGGCATCGGTGATTGATGAAATCAGCGGGATGAGACCTCTGTACCGTACATTTCTGTGAAATGCGCTTGAATTTCCCGCGCTGTCATGCCTAGGGCATATGGCGACAGAATCTGGGCGTCGAAACCGTTCCAGCGGGTCTGTTGCTTGGGGACAATCTGCGGCTCGAAGTTGCCGTGGCGATCACGGGGGATTTCAATCGGTAGCTCACCGAACTCCCTCTTGAGAGTTTTCTTAGATTTACCGTTGCGGGTATTGCCAGCCGGATTGGCAACCGGCTCATATCTGCCGTGGCCAAAGTATTCGGCCAGTTCGACTTCAAAAGCACGTTCCACCAACCGCTTGGTCAGCTGCTTTAAAATCCCGTGTTCACCAATCAGGTCTTCGGGTTTCTTATAATCAGCCAGCAGGCTGTCGATCAATTCGTTGCTTAAGGTCACTCCTTGTTAAGTAGTGACAGTTTCCCGCCGAATGACCGTTTAAACAAAAATTCTTACACCCTCTTGTCGTGGGATGCCATGGGTGTAAAACAGCGTTAAATTTTTCCACATACAGTGTCGTTTTGCCAGTCAGTTAAGGCAACAGGTATTTTAAAACAATTCGTCACTTGAGATTAATCGTAGGATCTCTTCAATGTCGGTTTTACACCCAAGCAGTAATTCAGCTTCCGTCGTCCTATTTTGCTTACTGGATTCGCCGCGAGAAGCCGAGTTAATCAGAGCAGCAATCGGCTCGGCATCTATTTTTCACCCTTGGAAATCGATAGGGTCAACGTCACAATTAAAGCAATATTTCTAATACATCGCACTCGTCGGCAGTCAATTCAAAATCGAAGATTGCCAAGTCTTCTCGCATGTGGTTTTCCGAGGTGGTGCCCGATAAGGGAACAATGTCGATTTGGCTTAAATAGCGGAAAAATATTTGGGCAGCGCTACGCCGGTACTTTGCAGCCAGAGTTTGCAGTGTCGGATGAGCCAAGACATTGGGATTGGCAGTCAGCGTCCAGAAGCTTTGGTAAATTATCCGGTGTTGCCGGCAAAAATCGCGGATAGCCCGGTCGTACCCAGTCTCGGCATAAAAACGGTTCTGGATAACGGCCGGTTTGACATTGGCATTTCGATACAAAAGTTCAAACTGCTGGGGATCGTAGCAATTGCTGATTCCGAGCTGCTTGGCACCGCCGCTGTGAAAGATCTGCTCCATCGCCTGCCATACTTCCAGGGTGTGTTGTGGGGCTGCCAACGGTGAGTGCAGCACCAGACAATCCAAATAAGTGGTTTGCAGATTTCTCAGCGAAGTCTGGAATGATTGCATCACTTGCTCGCTGAGGCTGGCCCTGAGGTCATAGGGTACTTGCATAGGATCTTGACCGCTCAGCGACGTGAATTTGCTTTGTAAATAAAGATCAGTACGGTCTATCCCTCGATGCAGACAGGCGGCCACGCCATCGCCGACACCTGCTTCGTTGTAATGCTTGGGCTGGCAGGCGGTATCGATGCCGCGAAAACCCAGTCCGATAGCCTGTTCCACCAGTGCTGCCGTGCGGTCTTTTTTCCAAGCCGTACCGTAAATAATCCGGGGTATCCGTACACCGTAAGCGGAAGTCAAAAAGTCTTTAGGGTTCATAAGTACTCCAGGGGAAATGTTGGGCTTTGATCATCCTCGCACATTAAGGGACTTCGGGCTATCTTGCCATGTAGTGATTTTTTGACTTTTCTGCAGCCAATGGTCGAACTGAAGCGGCTGCAATAATATAGATGCTGGTGGTGAAAAAAAATTGGAAGCTTGTTTACATGCATCTGCGCTGTATGAACGACAAGCCTAGGGGGTCAGATCTCGACCCGTCGCGAATAGGGGCAATCGGCTAAAAGCGGTCACTGGGATAAGTTATTTTCATGCTAAAAAACGTGAACCGGCTTTGGAATATCAAAACCGCTGATTTTTAGAGTTAATACATAAATAGGTATTCCTACATATTGTGTATTTAGTTCGAAATCTGTACTGTCGATGCATGGTAGAAGAGTAGATTAGCTGACAATGCATGGGCGTTTTACGGCCATAAGCTTACCATCACAATCTCTAAGTAAATGCCTGGTCAATCAACAAAGAAGCCGTTTTAACACAACTGTTACCAAAAAATATAAAAGGTTTACCATGTACAAATATCCCTACGCAATACTCATTATGCTGGGCATTTTCATCGCCGGCTTCTCCATCCCCTCGCAGGCCGATGGCGTCCATCGCGCGTCCCGCCCCGTCCCTGGCCAATATATTGTTGTGCTGCGGGGACCCACTGCGTCATTCGATACCGTCAACGACGAAGGTAACGAGATCGACGTAGACGTCGAAGCCGACCGGCTAGCCTTCAAGCACAAGGGCCAGGTGGACCGCACGTGGCGCCATGCGCTCAAAGGCATGGTCATGCTGATGTCGCCAGTAGAAGCCGAAGCCCTGGCGAAGGACCCCAACGTGGCGCTAGTGGAAGAGGACGGTGTGATCGAACTGGATACCACCCAGTCGCCCGCCACCTGGGGTCTCGACCGCATTGATCAGCACGATTTGCCGCTCAACAACAGCTACGTCTACAATACATCGGGCTCGGGTGTGACGGCCTACGTCATCGACACCGGCATCCGTATCACTCACAGCGAGTTCGGCGGCCGGGCCTCGGGCGGTTTTACTGCCATAAACGACGGAAATGGCACCAACGACTGTAACGGCCATGGCACCCACGTCGCCGGAACCATCGGCGGTGCAACATGGGGTGTCGCCAAGGCGGTCGCCCTGAAGGCGGTGCGGGTCCTCGACTGCTCCGGCTCGGGCTACACCTCGGGTGTCATCTCTGGTGTCGACTGGGTGACCGCCAACAGAACCCTCCCTGCCGTCGCCAACATGAGCCTCGGCGGCGGCCTTTCGAGCGCCCTCGATACTGCGGTGGTCAACTCTATCAACTCGGGGATCACCTACGCCATCGCCGCCGGCAATTCCAACGTCAGCGCCTGTACGACATCACCGGCTCGGGTGGCATCCGCCTTGACCGTGGGCGCCACAAGTACTAACGATGCCCGCGCCTCATTCTCGAACTTCGGCACGTGCTTGGACCTCTTCGCGCCGGGCGTCGGCATCACTTCGGCCTGGAACACCAGCAATACCGCCACCAATACGATCAGCGGCACCTCGATGGCGACCCCGCATGTCGCCGGCGCCGCGGCGCTTTACCTTTCCACCCAACCGGGCAAAATGCCAACCGATGTTGCAACGGCATTGACTGGGAATGCCACGGCGAATAAGGTGACCAATCCGGGCACAGGCTCACCCAATCGGCTCCTCTATACCGGTTTTATCGCTTCCGGCCCTCCTGACACCACGCTGCCGACGGTGAGCCTGACGTCACCGACGGAAGGACAGATCCTGACCGGCACAGTGACTCTTTCCGCCAACGCTTCGGACAATGTGGCCGTCGCGAAGGTGCAGTTTTTCGGCGGGACCACGCTGCTGGGCACTGCCACCGCTACCCCCTACCAGTTGAGCTGGAACTCCAGCGCGCTGGCCAACAACAGCTATGCCTTCACCGCGAAGGCGACCGACACATCGGGAAATGTCGCCACCTCGGCATCCGTCAACGCCACGACCTCGAATACCTCCCCACCGGCCTGCAGTACTTCCAAGCAGCTACTCGGCAATCCAGGTTTTGAGACCGGCAGTGCTTCACCCTGGACCGCCACCACAGGCGTTATCGATGGATCCAACCCGCCTGCGCCTCACACCGGCAGCTGGAAAGCCTGGCTTGACGGCTATGGAGTGAGCCACACAGACCAACTCTACCAGCAGGTGACGATCCCCGCCGACGCTTGCACGGCTAACTTCAGCTTCTGGTTATGGATTTCCACAGGGGAAACTACTACTACTTCCGCATTTGATACGATGACGGTCACGGTGCTTAATACTTCCGGTACTGTGCTGCGCACACTCGCGACCTACTCTAATCTGAATAAGAGCAATGGTTATGTCCAGAAGAGTTTTAACCTTGCGGACTTCCGCGGCCAGACGGTCCGGCTACAATTCCGAGGAATCGAGGACTCCTCGTTGCAGACCAGCTTCTTCCTTGACGACGCGGCCGTAAACATTACGCAGTAGCATTAAGGTAAGAGCCAAAGGGGGAGAGGGATGAATAACGCCTCCCCCCCCAAAAAAACAGAGGAGGCAATCTGACATGAAAAAAATGCAAGGGCTGTGGGCCACACTAGCCTGGCTAGGCATAGAAGCATGCAGTGTGAATTCCGGTGAGAGCGGCATGAAAACGGTGGAGTTCAAGCTGTTGGCGCAAGGCACGCAAAGCGGCATCGAGAGCCAGCGTTTCGAAGTTATCAGGGATGAGGTCGCCTTTCGGTCAACATGGGAAGCGCACGCGCATGCCGTCACGCCGACGCTAGGTCCGCCGAACGTAGACTTTCACACGGCCATGGTCATCGCGGCCTTCGCAGGTACGAAATCTAGCGGTGGCTACCGCTTGGACATCACGAAAATCAGCCAGGACCATGACCGCCTGGAGGTCACTCTATTGCTAACCCAACCTGATGCTGACTGTTTCGTCAGTGAAGCAATGACCCAACCCTATGTCGTCGCGACAACACCAAGGTCAAGCCAGTCCGTACACTTTACCCTATCTACGAAGTTAGCCAAATGCGGGCAATGACTGTGCCTAGAATCGAAATGGCTGTTCCCCATTGTGTCGATCGTATGTGGGGAATCGGCGTTGCAGTCATTAGTTTCAAGGCAGGTTCAAAGACATTCTGGTGGATATGGATGCCCATCTGTTAGAACACACCCGGCATGTCGTGCTCAACCCGGTGCGCGAGGATGGTGTACGAACCGGCCGATTGGCCGTGGAACGAGAGGGGGCAAATGAGCAAGGTCAGATCTAGTTTTTGGATAGCTCCTCGAACACGCTTTTTCAAAGTCCAGGCCACTCCGCGATCGAAGCGCCAAATTCACCCAAATTCAGAATTCCCGTATGCAAGGAAACAGTGCGGCGAGCTGTTTATCATGCGTATGACGGGAGTGCTTGAACTGGTCTGCCCTTTATACGAAGCGATCTATATATACGTGCCTGGAATCGGATGCATAATATAATGCTCAATTACTTGGCGAATGCATGAATCGGGCTTGTCGGGAAATATTAGGCGATACGTTAATACTGAAAAGGATAAGCCAGACTTTACACTCATGACAAACATCATGCAGTGCGCGACGACTTGTGCGCATTAACTTATGTGAAGGCTCTGCACTTCTACCTGAATCTATTTGTGATTTCTTTGTGCAATTGAGTCAATTGATAATGCCGGCTCCTAGTCAAGTGCCCGAATTCGTCGGTGAGCCCAGTGTCTGATCACGGCTGCAAAGTAGGCATTCGAGCGCTGGGCCCGACGGTTCCTTATGGGGCGAACGGCCTTTCGCTAATAACGCGGTACGGCCAAGAGCTGCCTATCGCGCAACAAATAAAGAAACCATATATACTCCTGTCCTGCCAGGCTGATAGTCAGTTAAGGTATCAAGGAAAAGAGAGGGTTTTTAAACAAAAATCGGCAATTCATAAATAAAACATGGAAATTATATAATCATTTATGGGAACCACTAAAGATTTGGGATATTGGCATTGTTTTAGTAAGTCACTAAAACAACTGCATCGCCAATTTGCTAAAAGCAATTTCTAGATATCTATGAGATGTGTTATTTCAAACCTAAGCCACTTATTAAAACAGTTCATTATTTATGAAAATAATACTCTATTTTATTTTTTCCATGTTCTTGATTTTAATAAATCACACTGTTCTAGCTGAACAAGCCCAACACTGTACTAATCGCTCTTCTGGGTCTGAAAAGAGATGTTTGACAGGAAAGAAGGAAGACACAAGTAATAGTGAATCAGACGTATTAAAACTATTGCAAAGCTTGGCAGAACAAAGAGCAATTTCCAGTATTACTCCTCTTTTGCAAGATAGCGAACCTTACGTACGCGATGCTGCGCTAGAAGTATTAGGGCAATTAGACGCAAAAGAAGCGATTCCCCGTATAATTCCTCTTTTGAAGGATACGGACAGCTCTATTCGGAATAAAGCAATAAAAGTATTAGTGCAACTCCGCGCAAAGGAAGCGATCCCTAGCATTATTCCTCTTTTGCAAGAAAAGGACAGCTCTGTTCGGAATAAAGCAATAAAAGTATTAGTGCAATTCCGCGCAAAGGAAGCGATTCCTAGCATTATTCCTCTTTTGCAGGAAAAGGACAGTAAAGTACGCATCAGCGCAATGGAAGCATTATTGCAATTGGAAGCCAAAGAGGCGATTCCAACTATTATTCCTCTCTTAAAAGATAACGAAAGCACTGTACGCATGGCTGCTATAAACACATTATCGGAATTGCGAGCAAAAGAGGCAGTTTCCGGCATTACGAAGCTTTTGAAAGACAACGACAGCAATATACGTATCCGAGCCATGGAAGCACTAGGCTTGTTGCAAGGAAAAGAAGCCCTTCCTGGAATTATTTCTCTTTTAAAAGACAAGGACGACAATGTGCGTTTAAGCGCGATAAAAGCATTACAGGATTTAGACGCAAAAGAAGCGGTGCCGAGCATTATTCTTCTTTTGCAAGACAGCAATGAAAAGATGCGTACTTCCGCAATTAGCTTGCTGCGCAAAGTTAAGGCAAAAGAAGCGATTCCCAGAATTACCCTTCTTTTAGGGGATAGTAGTTCTGGTGTACGTAGTGACGCAATATCTGCATTAGAGGATCTACAGGGAGAAAAAGCGGTTCCCAGTATTATTCCGCTTTTAAATGATAGTGTTGTGAGTGTGCGCCTTCAGGCGATAAATTCGATATCACGATTGCAGGAAAAAGAGTTAATCCCTCATCTTGTATCTCTGTTACATGATAATGACGATCAGGTGCGAATCCGGGCGATGGAATTATTGACGCAATTACAAGAAAAAAATGCCGCGATTCCTAAAAAAGAAGCAATTTCTAATGTAATGCCACTTTTGCAAAACAACGAGAAAAGCATACGCTATACGGCAGTCACTACATTAAAAGATTTACAGGCAAAAGAAGCGATTCCCAGTATTCTTCCTCTTTTGCGGGATAGCGATTATGACGTACGTTTAGCAGCGATGGAGGCCGTAGCAGAATTACAGGCAAAGGATGCAATCCCAACCCTTGTCTTTTTTTTAAAAGATAATGAGCCTAAGATTCGCATTGGCGCAATGGACGCACTGATAGAATTACAAGGAAAAGAGGCAATCCATATTATCGTTCCTCTTTTAAAAGATGAAGTAGTTGATGTACGCAATGCAACGAAGGAAAGATTGTCACAGATACAAAATCCATTATTAACAGCGTTAATTAATAAAACTTTTATCCTGTTAATGGTGATATGTCCTATCTTGGCGTTTTTGCCGTTGTTTCTAACTGATAAAAATTTTTTTGTAAGCATTGCAGTCCTTATCGCCGCAATATTCTTTTTTCGTCTTTTTGCTAATATTTCTCCTTACTATCCGCAGTTTAAAGAAGGAGCCACGTGGGGAGGAATATATCAGGTGGGAGTATTATTTGTTTTTGCGATCTCAATGTTTTTGAAATTA
>JAQTLI010000028.1 GCA_028714995.1 Methylobacter sp.
ATCTAAACCGATTGTCGTAATATTCATGGCGGATTCCTCTTCTTCATTTAAGTGGTTGTTACTTTCTTCCACTTTGGCACATCGCGATGCCGCTGGGAAGAGGAGGAGTCCATACCATTATCCTATGGACCTATTCGGCCTGCTGAAAGCCGATTGGGCAAGAAACTGAATCCGCAAAACTGTTTCGTCAGGTGCAGTATTGCAGCAAAACCTGCTGGATATTCAGCAAGGCTGGATTCGATATGCCGCTTCCTTGTAAAACCGGCCGATCTGTTGTCGCCAGCAACGGCAATAGCGCCAGGTCCTAAATCGCCTCATTTGCCTGGTCAAAAACCGGCTGGTATGCCTCTTGCATCACTCTTGGATGATTCTTCATATTTACTTTTCCACCATCCACAAAACCTAAGGGGATTTCATGCATAGATCAATATACACAGCTGTCGGCCTGGCAGTCGCATTGACTGGGGCAGGATGCAGTTCTCTGCAACCGCAGAGCTTACAAGCGGCGTCCGAGGCCTCGGGCGCGGACAACATCAAATCAATCGAATTCTCCGGCACCGGACGTTGGTACCAGTTCGGTCAGGCGCCGAATCCGGATTTGTCCTGGCCGCAGTTCGATGTGAAAAACTTTACCGCAGACATCAATTACGACACCGCCAGCGCGCGAGTGCAGATCACCCGCAGCCAGACCGTGGAGCCAGGCCGCTTGCGCCCAGCGCCAGTTGAGCAAAAGGTCGACCAATATGTCAGCGGCGGCACCGCCTGGAACGTGGCCGCTGTCGGTAATGCCGCACCGACGCCAACCGGGCAACCGGCGGCTGTTGAAGAACGTGCAGCGGAAATCTGGGCAAGCCCGCAAGGTTTCCTGAAAGCGGCGCAAGCCAACCATGCCACTTCGCAAGCCGTCGATAGCGGAATCGAAGTATCGTTCAGCATTGCCGACAAGTATCGCTATATCGGCATCATCAACGCCAAGAATCAGGTGGAACGGGTGCAGACCTGGATCGACAACCCGGTACTAGGCGACACGCTGGTCGAAACCCAATACGACGATTACAAGGACTTCGGCGGTGTACAGTTTCCAAGTCACATCGTCCGCAGCCAGGGCGGCTACCCGGTGCTGGACATCAACGTATCGTCAGTCAAAGCGAACCCGGCGGTTGACATTGCGGTACCACAGAAAGTCGCCACGGCACCGGCTGTGGTCGTAATTGCCAACAAACTGGCCGATGGTGTTTACTATCTGACTGGCGGCAGTCATCACAGCGTCGCCATCGATCAGCGCGACCACATCGTGCTTGTCGAAGCTCCGCTGAATGAAGAGCGCTCAGAGGCCGTCATCGCCAAACTCAAGGAGACCATTCCCAACAAGCCGATCAAATATCTGGTTAACACCCACGCTCACTTTGATCATTCCGGAGGTTTGCGAACTTTTGTCGATGAAGGCGCAACGATCGTAACGTCGCAACCGAACCAGCCTTATTATGAAAAAGTTTGGGCCGCGCCGCACACCATCAAGCCCGACCGGCTGGCCAAGTCGAAAAAGCCTGCACGCTTCGAGAGCTTTACTGACAAACACATACTCTCGGACGGCAAGCGCATTATCGAGATCCATTCTATCGCCGGCAGCGGTCACAACGATGCGTTCGCACTGGTCTATCTGCCGAACGAGAAAATTTTGGTCGAAGCCGACGCCTATACGCCTCCCGCAGCCAATGCGCCACCTCCAGCCAAGCCTAATCCTTATTCTGTAAATCTTTACCAGAACATCCAGAAACTGAAACTGGATGTCGGTCAGATTGCTGCCTTACACGGTCCGCGCGTGGTCACGCTGGCCGATCTACGTAGTGCCATTGACCAGCCGATAGCCGCCAAATAACTGGCCCGCCCCGGATCAGGGCAAAAGTGCAAGACTTTTGCCCTGATCCACTCCCTTATCGGCCAAACCCATCATCACCGCGATGCCATTAAGTTAGCGGCATCCAGCCGAGCCTGAAGGACAGGCTGGCAACTACCGATTTAGCTTATTACCCGTCGCAGCCTTCATGCCGACATAATCTTGTCCCAACCACATATCGAGTCGCCCTGTTGCCTGACAGACAGCGCTTGCGCAACCGCTGTTGATTTCCGAGCAATCGTGGATGGATCGCGAATAAAGTTCAAATAAAAACAACACTATAAAACTTGGTATAAAGCTTGCTTAATCAAAAATATATTTGAAATGTCACAAAATGAGAGATATGCTTTTTCTAAATCAAATGAGTATTTGAATTTATAATTTTAATTGTCGAGCATAATCTTGTTTTCAACTTCCCTATATGACGAATCTTAAAACCAAGTCGGAAAACACCCGTAACCGACTATTAACCGCAGCCAGCCGAATTTTTGCCGAGAAAGGTTTTCAGGAGGCGACGATAGCCGAAATCTGCGAGCAGGCGAAAGCCAATATTGCTTCGGTTAATTATCATTTCCGCGACAAGGAAACCCTTTATCTGGAAGCCTGGCGTTTTGCGTTTAACCGGGAGCTGAATCTGTATCCGCCCGACGGCGGTTTGATGAGCGATGCCTCACCGGAACAACGCCTGGCTGGGCGGATTAAATCCCTGGTCTGCCGTGTGGCGGATGACAATTCCTATTCGTTTGCGATTATCCATAAGGAAATGGCTCAGCCTACCCGGCTGCTGGCCGATATTCTGGAAAAAGAAATCAATCCGCAACGCATGCAAATGTTCGTATTGCTGAAAGAGTGCCTGGGGCAGGCGGCCAGTGAGCAACAGATCCAGTACTGCCACGCCAGTATCATGGGCCAATGTTTTCAGCTGTTGCGGTTAAAGCACATGCAAAGTGCCAGGCCGAATCGCAGTCATCCCAGCGACTTAAGCGACATCAAGGCATTTGCCGAACACGTCGTGCAATTCTCGCTGGCCGGCATTCAAGCCGTTCGCTCTCAAATCCTTAATTAAAAAATGTTCGTATGAGTCAAAACAATAGCCACCCATTACTCCCGCTCGCCAGCCGACGCCGGGCTTTTTTATTGCCCGGTTCATTGATCGTGCTGGTCATTACGTTCGCCGGCTTTTATTTCCAGCATTCGTCGGCTGCCACGGATGCGAAGTTTGGGTCGGCCGACGGCAGGGGAGGGCATGAACATGACGAGCATGACGCGCCGGCAGCGGTGTCGATAGAAACTGCCGGCCAGGGCGATTTTCCGGTGTATCTGAACGGCCTGGGTACGGTAACCGCATTGCGGACCGTGACCGTGCGGCCCAGGGTTGACGGCGAACTGGTGAAGGTGGCGCTTAACGAAGGCCAGATGGTCAAGGAAGGTGAGCTGCTGGCGGAAATCGATCCGCGCCCGTTTCAGATACAGTTGCAGCAGGTTGAAGGTCAGTTGCTGCGCGATGAAGCCTTGCTGAAAAATGCCCAAATAGATCACGCTCGTTACCAGACCCTGCTGGAACAGGATTCGATTGCCGCCCAGCAGACCGTGACCCAGGAAGCTCAGGTCAAACAGTATCAAGGGATTGTGGAAATGGATAAAGCCCAGGTCAATAACGCCAAACTGCAGCTTAGCTATACACGACTAACAGCGCCGATTCCCGGACGGGTAGGGCTGCGCCAGATCGACCAGGGCAATATCGTCCATGCCGGCGATGCCAACGGTCTGGTGGTGATCACCCAGCTCCAGCCGATCAGCGTGGTTTTTACCCTGCCCGAAGACAAGGTGCAGATGGTGATACAGCGCTGGCGTTCCAACGAACCCGTTAGCGTGGCAGCCTATGACCGGGCCGGAAAAACCAAGCTGGCCGAGGGCAAATTGCTGGCGATCGACAACCAGATCGATCCCACCACCGGTACACTCAAGCTGAAGGCGCAATTCGACAATAGCGACCACAGCTTGTTTGCCAATCAGTTCGTCAACATCAAAATGCACCTGGATACGCTGCCCGGCGTGACACAGGTTTCAAGCGCCGCCATTCAGCACGACACCCAGGGCGCTTTTGTCTACGTGGTCGACAAAGAAAAAAAGGTTCAGTTGCGCCGCGTTACACTGGGGCCGACCGAAGGCGATAAGGTGGTGGTGTTAAGCAATCTTGCTGCCAACGAAACGGTGGTGGTGGAAGGCGTCGACCGACTTCGCGAAGGCAGTCAGGTCGATATTGCCCAAAAAGACGGCCAAGCCGTGGCAGCCAGTTCGGAGATACAGACCAAATCCGAAGGCAAGTCGCGTAAAAAAGATCGGCGCTCCTGAACATGACATCTTCAACGCATTCCCAAGCGAATTTCAATCCGTCCCGGCTGTTCATTCTGCGCCCGGTGGCCACCTCGCTGCTGATGGTGGCGATGTTGCTGGTCGGCATATTGGCTTACCGGCTGTTGCCGGTCTCGGCGCTGCCGCAGGTTGATTATCCGACCATACAGGTGGTGACCTTGTATCCGGGCGCCAGTCCCGAGGTAATGACTTCGGTAATCACCGCGCCGCTGGAACGCCAGTTCGGACAGATGCCGGGACTTACCCAGATGTCGTCGACCAGTTCGGGCGGCGCTTCGGTGGTTACCTTGCAATTCAATCTGGATCTGGATCTGGACATCGCCGAACAATCCGTGCAGGCGGCGATCAATGCCGCTACCAACTTTCTGCCCAAGGATTTGCCGCAGGCGCCTATATACAGCAAGGTCAATCCGGCCGATACCCCGATCATGACGCTGGCGGTCAGCTCCAAAGCCATGCCGTTATTCAAGGTAGAAGATCTGGTAGACACCCGGCTGGCACAGAAAATAGCCCAGTTGCCGGGCGTCGGTCTGGTCGGCATTAGCGGAGGCCAGCGGCCGGCGGTGCGGATACAGGCCAATCACAAAGCGCTGGCCGCCTACGGCATCAGTCTGGAGGATGTGCGCGGCGTGATCGCCGCCGCCAATGTCAATCAACCCAAAGGCATGTTCAACGGCCCGATGCGTTCGGCGATCATCGATAGCAACGACCAGCTGCGGTCGGCGGCGGAATACCGCGACCTGGTGATTGCCTACCGCAACGGCGCTCCGGTGCGATTGTCCGAAGTCGCCGAAGTGGTGGATGGCGCCGAAAATGTGCGCTTGGCCGCCTGGGCCAACGATAATGCGGCGGTCATCGTCAACATCCAGCGCCAGCCGGGCGCGAATGTGATCGAGGTGGTAGACAGCATCAAGGAACTGCTGCCGAAATTACAGGCGTCCTTGCCGCTTAGTGTCGAAGTAGTGCCGTTGACTGACCGCACCGTGACGATACGCGCCTCGGTGCATGACGTGCAATTTGAATTGCTGCTGGCTATTGTGCTGGTGGTGATGGTGATTTTCATATTTCTGCGCAATGTGCCGGCCACCATAATTCCGGGGATTGCAGTACCGCTGTCACTGGTAGGCACCTTTGCGGTGATGTATCTGGCCGGTTTCAGTATCAACAACCTGACGTTGATGGCGCTGACCATCGCCACCGGCTTCGTGGTCGACGACGCCATCGTGGTGATCGAGAATATTTCCCGCTACATCGAGCGTGGCGAATCGCCTTTGAAAGCGGCGCTGAAAGGCTCGGAACAAATCGGTTTTACCATCATCTCCCTGACCTTTTCGCTGGTCGCCGTACTGATTCCGCTGCTGTTCATGGGCGATGTAGTTGGCCGGCTGTTCCGGGAATTTGCGATCACGCTGGCGGTGGCGATACTGATTTCTGCCGTCGTGTCGCTGACGCTGACGCCGATGATGTGCGCCAAGCTGCTGCGTCCTGATGCTGAGCATGCCGAAGGCCAAGCCGATAAGCCCGACGACTGGTTCGACAGGCTGATTGCCCGTTACGGCCGCAGCCTGGAATGGGTGTTGCAGCGGCAAACCCTGACCATGCTGGTTTTTTTCGCTACCGTGGCGCTGACCGTGGCGCTGTATGTCTTTATCCCCAAGGGCTTTTTTCCTATACAGGATACCGGCATCATCCAGGGCATTTCAGAGGCGCCGCAGGATGTGTCCTTCTCGGCAATGGCCGAGTATCAGCAGAAACTGGGCAAGCTGATTCTTGAGGATCCGGCGGTCGACAGCCTGTCGTCGTTTATCGGCGTCGACGGCATCAATACCACTCCCAACAGCGGCCGCTTCCTGATCAATCTGAAACCGCATGCCGAACGCTCGGTCAACGCCGCCGAAGTCATCGCCCGGCTGAGACTCAAACTGGCCGAACTGACCGGGGTTACCCTGTATTTGCAGCCGGTGCAGGATATGACTATGGAAAACCGGGTCAGCCGCACCCAATATCAATTTACCCTGGAGACACCGGATGCCGAGGAGCTTAACCGCTGGACGCATAAGCTGGTGGAGCGACTTACCGACCAACCGGAGTTCAGCGATGTGGCCAGCGATGTGCAGGATCAGGGGCAGCAAGTCTATGTCAACATAGACCGCAGCACCGCCAGCCGTCTCGGTATCACCACTGCCGCTGTGGATAATGTGCTGTACAGCGCTTACGGGCAACGGCTGGTATCGACCATCTTCACCCAGTCCAACCAGTACCGGGTGGTGCTTGAAGTCGATCCCGCTGCCCAGAGTACGCCGGACACCCTCAAGGATTTGCGGATCCCTTCCAGCAACGGTACCCAGGTGCCGTTATCGGCGATAGCCGAAATATCGGAACGGCCGACACCGTTGTCCATCAATCACCTCGACCAGTTTCCGGTCGCGACGCTGTCATTCAATCTGGCGCCGGGCGCGGCCCTGGGCGATGCGGTCAAAGACATCGATCGCGCCAAGCAGGAGATCGGCTTGCCGCTAGGCATCCGTACCAGTTACCAGGGTGCGGCGCTGGCGTTCAAAGCCTCGCTGGACAACACGCTGTGGCTGATTCTGGGCGCCATCGTCACCGTGTACATCGTGCTTGGCGTGCTGTACGAAAGCTATATCCACCCGATCACTATCCTGTCCACGCTGCCTTCTGCCGGGGTCGGCGCATTGCTGGCGCTGATAGTTTCCGGCGGCGATCTGGGCATCATCGGCATTATCGGCATTATTCTGTTGATCGGCATCGTCAAGAAGAATGCGATCATGATGATCGACTTCGCTCTGGAAGCCGAGCGCAAACAGGGAATGCCGCCGGCCGATGCGATTTTTCAAGCCTGTCTGCTGCGCTTTCGGCCGATTCTGATGACTACGCTGGCGGCAT
This sequence comes from Methylobacter sp., assembly GCA_028714995.1. GTDB lineage: Bacteria > Pseudomonadota > Gammaproteobacteria > Methylococcales > Methylomonadaceae > Methylobacter_A. Next base: position 7,181 of record JAQTLI010000028.1, read on the forward strand.
TGCTGGGCGCTTTGCCGCTGATGCTGGGCAGCGGTGTGGGATCGGAGTTGCGCCATCCGCTGGGCATTACCATGGTCGGCGGTTTGTTGGTCAGTCAGTTATTGACCTTGTATACCACGCCGGTGATTTATTTATGGATGGATAGCCTGGCCCGACGAGTCTCCGGCTGGTTGAGCCTGAATCCGCCAGAAGCCGCTGAAAACGAAGGCGGTTTGTGATGAATCTGTCGGCGCTGTTTATCTATCGGCCCGTAGCCACCACGCTCCTGACGATAGCTATCGCCCTGGCGGGTACGCTGGCATTCCTGAATTTGCCGGTATCGTCGTTGCCGCAGGTGGATTTTCCGACCATTAGTGTGCAGGCCCAGTTACCCGGCGCCAGCGCCGAAACCATGGCCGCAACGGTAGCCACGCCGCTGGAGCGGGCATTGGGGCGCATCGCCGGAATTACCGAAATGACTTCCAGCAGCTCGTTGGGGTCTACTCAGATTACCCTGCAATTCGATCTGGATCGAGACATCAACGGCGCCTCCCGCGATGTGCAGGCGGCTATCAATGCAGCGGCCAATCTGTTACCCAGTACTATGCCGAATCGTCCCAGCTACCGGCGGGATAATCCGGCTGACTCGCCGATTTTGATACTGGCGCTGACCTCCGAAAGCCTCAGCCGCGGTCAGATGTATGATGTCGCCTCGACCATCCTGGCGCAGAAAATATCGCAGATTCCCGGCATAGGCCAGGTTCAGATCGGCGGCGCGGCCTTACCGGCGGTGCGGGTCGAGCTGAACCCCAACGCCTTGAGCAAATACGGCGTCGGCCTGGAAGATGTCAGAAACACCATCACCCAAACCAACACCACACAACCGAAAGGGGTCATGGAAAACGGCGGGCAACGCTGGCAGATTCAGGCCAATGACCAGGCCCGCAAAGCCGAGGATTACCTGCCGCTGATCGTCAGCTATCGCAATGGCGCGCCGGTCACAATAGCCGATCTCGGCGAGGCGGTGGATTCGGTAGAAGATCTGCGCAATACCGGGCTAAAAAACGGCAAACCTTCGGTGTTGCTGATTATCAGAAAGCAACCGCTCGCCAACGTGATTCAAACTGTCGATCAGGTCCAGGCCATGTTGCCGCAATTGCGTGCCAACATTCCCAGTGCTATCGATTTGTCGGTTGTGGTCGATAGATCGCTGGCCATCCGCGCCTCAATTACCGAGGTCGAACACAGTTTATTGATCGCCATTGGTCTGGTGATTCTGGTGGTGCTGGTGTTTTTACGCAGTTTGCGTTCGACACTGGTGCCGATTATTGCGGTGCCGGTGTCACTGATCGGCGCCTGTGCAGTCATGTATTTTTTTAACTACAGTCTAAACAATCTGACCCTGATGGCTTTGACCATCTCCACCGGATTTGTAGTCGACGACGCCATCGTGGTCCTGGAAAACACCAATCGGCACATCGAAAAAGGTGTGCCGCCGTTTAAGGCCTCACTATTGGCGGCCAAGGAAGTCGGCTTTACCGTGCTGGCTATGAGCGTGTCGCTGGTAGCGGTGTTCCTGCCGATTTTATTGATGGGCGGCATAGTCGGTCGCTTGTTCAGGGAATTTGCGGTGACCCTGTCGGCAGCGGTGCTGGTATCGCTGCTGATATCGCTGACTGTCACGCCGATGCTGTGCGCGCGCTGGCTGGGCAAGGAAAGTCCGCAGCATGGTCGACTCTATCAAAGCATAGGCCGAGCCTTCGACCGGCTGCAAGCGGCTTACGAAAGTTCGCTGCGCTGGGCGCTACGTCATGGCCGCATCATGATGCTGATCCTGCTTGGCACCATCGGACTCAATTTTTATCTGTACACGGCGATCGACAAAGGTTTTTTTCCGACCCAGGACGGCGGCAGACTGATCGGAGAAATTCAAACCGATCAAGGCACTTCTTTTTGGTCCTTGCAGAAAAAGCTTTCCGAATTTTCCGAGCTGCTGATGAAGGATCCTGCGGTCGCCAATGTGGCAGGATTTGGCGGTGCCGGATCCGGCACTAATAGCGCCAGAGTCTTCATCGTGCTCAAGCCGCACAATGAACGCGATCCCATTGAAGAAGTCATGGGTCGCCTGCGCGATAAGGTCAAACGCATTCCCGGCGCCGACCTGCACATGTTCCCTGCGCAAGAACTGCGTATTGGCGGGCGGCCCTCGTTCGGCTCGTTTGACTACGCCTTGCAGGCCGACGATCTGGGCCTGCTTCGGGAATGGATGCCGAAAGTGGTTTCTGCACTGTCCAAGCTGCCGGAACTCAGTGACGTCAATACCAACCAGCAAGACAAAGGCCAGCAGATCGGTTTGGTGGTCGACCGGGATATGGCGTCTCGATATGGCATCAGCCAGGCCATGATCGACGCCAGTCTTAATGATGCTTTTGGTCAACGCCAGGTTTCGGTGATCTACAATCCGCTCAACCAATATCGGGTAGTGATGGAATTGGCGCCCGAATACTGGCAAAGTCCTGAGGCCTTGAAGCAGGTTTATATCAGTGTACCCGCCGAGCGTTTGCAGTCCGGCGAACAACGCGTTGCACGCCAGGTGCCCTTATCGACGCTGGCCAGTTTTGCACCGACCAGCACGCCCTTGTCCGTCAATCATCAAGGCCAGTTTGCCGCGGCTACGCTGTCGTTTAATCTTCAGCCCGGCACCTCGCTGTCCACTGCCACCCAACTGATCGAAAAAACCATGCGCGACATCGGCGTTCCGGATTCGATACAAGGCAGTTTCCAGGGTTCGGCCAAAGCCTTCAAGGAATCGTTGCGCAACCAGCCCTGGCTGATCCTGGCCGCCTTGCTGAGCATCTACATCGTGCTGGGGGTGCTATACGAAAGCTATATCCACCCGCTGACCATCCTGTCCACCCTGCCTTCGGCCGGCGTTGGCGCGCTGCTGGCGCTGATGGTTTGCGGCAGCGAATTCAGCATCATCGCCCTGATCGGCGTGATTCTTCTGATCGGCATCGTCAAGAAGAACGCCATCATGATGATCGACTTTGCCTTGTTTACCGAACGCGAGCAAGGACTGGATGCTCGGGAAGCTATTTTTCAAGCCTGTCTGCTGCGCTTCAGGCCCATCATGATGACCACGCTGGCCGCGCTATTCGGTGCGCTGCCGCTGGCACTGGGCAGCGGTTACGGTGCGGAACTTCGCCAGCCGCTGGGCATTGCCATTGTCGGCGGCCTGATCTTCAGTCAGATGCTGACGCTTTACACGACGCCGGTCGTCTATATTTATCTGGATCGTTTCCGGCTTTGGTTTCATGGCCGCTTCTTTAACCGCGCCGCTTCACTAGCGGAAAAACCCGCTTAGTACCTCAGAGATTTGCATGACAGTTCGCATCACCCTAACCCTGATTTATTCACTATTAACTGCACAACTGGCCGGTTGCATGGTGGGGCCGGACTATGTCCGCCCGGAAGTGACGATTCCCAATCAGTTCAAGGAGGTCAAAGGCTGGAAACAGGCCCAGCCCCGCGACAATGTCCTGTCCGGCAAATGGTGGGAAATTTTCAACGATTCCCGGCTGAATGAATTGGAAGAGCAGGTCGCTGCCGCAAATCAGTCGATAATCCAGGCCGAGGCGCAATACCGGCAGGCCCAACATCTGGTGCAATCGGCGCAATCGGCTTTTTTCCCGATTCTCAATCTTACCGGCACGGCTAGCCGGTTTCGCGCAGCCAGCGGGCAAAACGTGGCGGTACCCGGCGTCAGAAACCTGTTCGGCGCCGCCGGGGCAATTGCTTGGGAGCCGGATTTATGGGGCAGCGTCCGCCGTCAGGTTGAAGCCAACACCGGCAATGCCCAGGCCAGCGCCGCTACTTTGCAGGCTTTGCGGCTGTCCAGCCAGGCGACATTGGCGGAGGATTATTTTCAACTGAAAGTGCTGGATGCGCAAAAGGCAATGTTGGATGAACTCGTGGCCGTTTACAGCAAAACCCTGCAAATAGCCAAAAACCGCTATTCAGTCGGTGTGGCCGCCAAGAGCGATGTGGTGCTAGCCGAAACCCAGCTGGAATCTGCACGCGCCCAGGCAATCAATCTCGGCGTGGCACGGGCGAAACTGGAACATGCGATAGCGGTATTAATCGGCAAAACCCCGGCGGAACTATCCTTGATCCCTGCGCCGCTGGATGTGCAGCCGCCGCCGATACCGGTCAGCCTGCCTTCGGAATTGCTGGAACGACGCCCCGACATCGCCGCCGCCGAACGCAAAATCGCCGCCGCCAATGCGCAGATCGGCGTGGCCAAGGCGGCTTATTTCCCAACCTTGAATCTGGCCGCCACCAATGGTTTTCAAACTTCCACCCTGGATACCCTGTTCAAGGCGGTTAGCCGCTATTGGGCGCTGGGTCCGGCCGGTGCGGCATTGACGCTGTTTGACGGCGGCGCCAAAAATGCCCAGTACAAACAGGCCATCGATGGTTTCGACGCCAGCGTCGCCGTCTACCGGCAAACGGTGCTGACAGGTTTTCAGGAAGTGGAAGACAATCTGGCCGCCTTGCGGATACTGGAGGAAGAGACTCAGGTACAGGATAAGGCCGTCACCGCGGCCAATCTGGCGCTAGCGCTGACCATCAATCAGTATAAGGCCGGAACCATCAGTTATCTGAATGTGATGACCGCGCAAACCGCGGCCCTGTCCAACCGGCAGACCGCTGTACAGCTACAGGGCGACCGGCTGGCGGCCTCGGTGTTGCTGGTCAAGGCCTTGGGCGGCGGCTGGAATGTGGCAATGTTGCCGAGCCCTGATGAGGCTGGTGGCGAAGTAAAATGGACGGATTATTTGATTTTTCCGGTGGATTGAGAATTGACATGCTGACTACACTGGATAGACCAAGCTTGATCAAGGCGTTTAGGAGGCGTATTTTTAGTTTGCCTGAAAGGTTGTTATCAATTATTGATTAATATAGCATCTGGTCTAACGGATTGCTGGGACGGCGTTATACACTCACCGGCGGTTAAAATTAATATACACCTGAAAAGGTGCCTACTTTACGTTAGATCTTAATGGACGATTCCGAGCGCCTTGTCGAGCGATACCTGAACGACCTTTGCAGAGGAGCTGTGCTCTTCGAGCCAGACGGCAACATTCCGCCCGACTTCTCCTTCGCAGGAAGCATCGGCGTTGAGGTTCGCCGTCTGAACCAGAACCATGAGCGACTGGACGGCTCAACCGAAGGCCTAGAGGAACTGGCCATTCCCCTATGGCAACGCCTAAAGAAGTTGCTCCCCTCGATCGGTCCTTCCATTGATGGCGAGAGTTGGTTTGTTGGTATGGACTTCCGTCGTCCCATCGGACCGTGGAAGCCGCTTCGAGCGAAGATCCAGCGGGAGCTGGTCGCATTCATGAGCGAGCCGGATCGGAAGCAATGCGCCATCTTAGTTACTGATAACTTCGAGCTAGACCTAATCCGCGCAAGTAAAGATCACGGAAGTTTCTTCTTGCTCGGCGCGAGCAGCGACGATGATTCAGGTGGCTGGGCAATGGGTGAAGTTGAGAAGAACCTTCGACTCTGCATCGCCGAGAAGGAGATGAAGATTGCTCCCTATCGGAGCCGATACAAGGAGTGGTGGTTAGTTCTGCCAGACCACATTGACTACAGCATGGAACCAGAGGACCGCGAGACATTTCGAACCGAGGTCATGCCGAACCTGAGGCATAGCTTCGACAAAATAGTCCTTATTGACCCTCGCAACCATCTCCGTGCGTTTGAGATCTAACCCTTTCATCGAGGGCCGTAGGATAATGGTATGGACTCCTCCTCTTCCCAGCGACATCGCGATGTGCCAAAGTGGAAGAAAGTAACAACCACTTAAATGAAGAAGAGGAATCCGCCATGAATATTACGACAATCGGTTTAGATAT
>JAQTLI010000029.1 GCA_028714995.1 Methylobacter sp.
ACGCTTTTTCCAGGGACTGCCCCGTTCTTTGTACTTTTGAATTTATACATGTTCTGCCATCTCGCAAAACAAATATAATTGGCATATCTTCCAGATAATTATTGAAAAACATATTGAGTATGTCTATTTTCAATTCTGGGTTAGCTGAGTTGTGATCTTCTAAACCAAATACCTGCTCTGTTGTAATTTTATTGCCCCAAAGTGCGTTGGGGTGCTGATTTGCCTGTTGTTTGCAGGCAGACAAATAAGCTTCCACCCGTTTATGAAATAGTTCCGGACCTTGATAAGGCAATTTGTTCCCCATCAAATAATCAACTGAGTAAAGTTCAAAGCCTACTTCTAATCCTGAGTGATAGTCGAGCAACGCTGCCAGTAAGCTCGTTCCTCCCCGGCCAGCACCAACGATGTGAAACATAAAATTATCTTTTAACATTTGCTTAATTTCCTTCCGTCATGACTAAAACCCGATAATTCATACATGCGCCTGTTTTAGTTCAATCTCTGGATAACAACCATGATCCACGCCCATTGTCTGTATGGCATGTGTGATGGTGTTCATGCCGTTACGGTGCATGTCCAACACGACAATCAACTTCTGGTTACTTTCGCGCATAAGGTGATTTTATCCAATTTGAAAAATCTTCTTGTAAATATCTCTCTAATGAAGCTATCCGATCTCGATAAATATCTTGAAGAACGGGTATCAAACTCGGCCTTATCGCTGCACCATCACCCTCAAAAACTTTCTCTATTAGCTTTTGGTCATCCGATTTTTCAAAAAAACTTTCCAGTCCCACATGATTAAGAACCTTATTGGCAGCCAGAACAGGATCATTCTTGATAGTTTCATAACGCATAATAAGAAGCTGACTAGAAGGAAAAACACTTCGCCACTGACGAATACAAGTTTCATAATCACCTCTTACAAGCGATCCTTTAGAATTGAAATGGTCAATGAACCACTGATCTGAGGCTTCTTCATGCAACATTTCCGCTCTGCCCAAGGCCATTTTTGCAGATGACCAGGCCCGCTCGATTGGATTGCGGATCAAGTAAATTAAGCGAAGGTGCGGCATTAAATCGTAGACTTCTTGAATCACGTCAATAGGCAGAAATCCATAGGCGGGTGTTATGTCGCCATTTATATAGGCTTCATTAGAGAAAAGTTGCTTATACCATTCAACACTACGTCCCCCGGGATGATCCCAGAAATGAATTTCTTTCCCTCCTGGGAATGCTATGTTTGGATGTTTTGATAACGTATTGTAAAGCCAGCTGGTTGCGCATTTTTGGGCTCCAATTCCCAGAAAATTTAGCATGAGTAGCCAAACCTCTTAAGCGCAGTTGTTGCTTGCTCAATAACCATTGGACTAAAATCTTGATTTATTGAATCTTGACGCATTCTAGGTGGCCTGAGCGGCACATCCCAAACATTGGGCAACTTCAACCCAAGCGAAGCCCCAATGGCGGAAAATGCTTTGGAAGGGTTTTCGCAAGCATCTTCGTAGCGCACAAGAAAATAGCGATCCCCCATAGTTTTACCGTAATCTGCGGCCGCATTATTTACGATAGTCCAAAGCAGCAAGGATCGCTCCTTTTTCGGCAAAGTTTGCATGTCATCTTGCAAAACATATGATCCATGCTTTTCTAGTTGTGCTTGGTTGTCTGAAGTAGACATTGCTACACCATCTCGCACCACATGCACGAAGCGCAAGCCGGGAATAAGGGAATCAAGTATGGGTAATAGGTAGATACTACGAGGATTCTTCCAACCCCAGTGATGAGCATCCAGGGAGTTCCGGCGATGATTTATCATCGCAGCCAGTAGCTCGTCTGCAAGATGTTGATAGTTGACGGACAACCCCACCAGGTATTGGTTGATATATCGTTCGTATAACGGCACAAACGCCAGAGCATCCTCTGATACGTTTAAATGCAGCCCCATGGAAACCCCAAGATTCTTTAGCAACTGTACTACCAGGCGTGTTCCTGAACCACCTACGCCGCCGACAATTAGTGGTGGTTGCAGGTGATTTTCTGTCAGATATTGTGTAATGGGGAAATCAATGCTATGTAGATTTATTGGACTGTACATAAAATGTTATTAAATAAAATTCACGACTCTACGCTTTGCATTCACGCCATCAAAACCTAAATCAAATCTTTATTGGATAAGGTAAAATTTGGATGGGCTATTTCATTCTTTCAACAAGAGTTCACCAGATATAAGCAAGCGTTGCATTTATGACTTGAATCTGCGCCTTAATAAAGTCGTGAACTCTGTATATGACAAAAACCAGCTTTAGCCGTCAAGTCATCTTTGAAAAATTGATGGATTATAGCCTTCATACAATTCTGAATCGGACAAGCCGGATTTTCGATGATAGATTCTAAGTGTTCGAGTCCTTTCGTAGTTTTTATCGACGATTCTCAAGGCTTGGTTCTCATTGTCACACCAGCAAGCAGACACCGGACAAATCGTATCTTCGGTTTGCAATTTTAGCGTTCCATCGATTATATTGCCGATGCTTTTCTTTATTCCGCTACAAGGGAAAACATCTCCTTGGGGGTTGATATAAATGTACTGATGTCCTGCCGAACATAGCATGCCTTTCGTTTCACTGGATTCAAGCAACATTTTGTAGCTATGTGGTGAATCCCAAAGATCTTTTAATTCAGAAAGTTCGTTCAAGGTGTAGTCACGTGGATAATCTAAAGAAGAATCGGCACCTTGAACGCCGGCCAGCTTGCCTATTAGACCGTTCATGAGCAAAGGAATACCCAAATCATCGCATCTTTGCTTGTATTGTTTAATTATGTCTATTTTTTGCGGTAATGCTACATAGCCTATATAAAGATTAACACCCTTATCTTTGATTTTTCTTGCTTTTTCAAAAAAACCATCGATATCTTTAATCACCGTATCATGTAATGTACATCCCATACCAAGCTTACTGGTATCAAGCGAATCTAAAAAAGGCTCAATCGTTCGTTTCCAGCTGGCAACAAGATTGGTAGAAAAACTGACACCAAAGATATTACTATTGCTATTACAAATATCGTTGATGCCTTTCATTATGTCATCGCTGGTAAAAACTTCACCGCCCACACCGATTCTAAGACAGATTCGATTAGGCAATTTTTTTAGATTTTCTATGACCAGCTGATAACTTGTTGTATCAAAGATATTTTCTCGTTCTTTCCATTGTGCAATGCAGTACGGACAATCCAAATTGCATTTATGGTATTTAATTTGGTATCTAACACCAAGATACGGAAGTTTATCGATAGAGTTCATATAAGTTTCAGCCTATGGGCACAGGAATGGTTAGTACAATTTTTTTAAAACTTGACGAGTGTGCAAACTGGACTTGTCAAATGGATAGCTGATGTATATCTAATGCAACTGGACCTAGAAAATCACCATTTGATCCACTAACCTCAAACATTAAAACCCCCACTTGCTTATCAATAGGCATCATAAGTTGATCAGAACGCCTGTCTTCAAGTCTAGCCGTGACATGGTAGCGTCCAGGCGTAAAACAAATGGGTATATCTATATCGACTTTTGCCCGTTTAATCCCACCGCCCGAGCTCTTGCCATCGAGATTAAAATGGCGTCCTCCTATATTAACCATCCTCTGATCCTGAATCAACAAACTAAGCCTTGGATAGAGAACAGTGTCTTTATAAGTTACTTCAATCGTGACTCTTGCAAGCCCTCCCATTTTAAAAATGGCTGATTGCCCACCATCGGGCTCAAACTGTATGCTTTCAATTTTCCCATCGTCAGTACCAAATGCAATTCCACGTCTCTTTCCTAGGAAAGGCTTAACAGTAACCCTTTGTTTAGCTGCCTGATTTCGCTTCTGCTCATCTCGTATATCTATAAAGTATAGCTCTGCGATCTCTTCAGGGGACCCCTGAACACGCTTGCTCCCTGATTGCAAATATATTGCGCTTTCGCAAAAATTCTTCACCATGGACATATCATGAGAAACGAAGAGGAGTGTCGTTCCGCTCTGGGTCAAGGATTGCAACCTTTCCATGCACTTGAATTGGAAGGCCGCATCCCCCACTGCCAAGGCTTCGTCCACAATCAATATATCAGGCTCCACACATACCGAAATGGCAAATGCCAACCGAACTGTCATGCCACTGGAATAGGTCTTGACAGGCTGATCAATAAACTCACCGATACCGGCAAACTCGGTTATTTCCTCAAAACGCTCATCTACTTCACTCTGATTCAGACCAAGCACTGCCGCATTCATGTAGACGTTTTCCCGCCCAGTAAACTCGGGGTTGAAGCCTGACCCAAGCTCCAGCAACGCTGCGATTCGGCCATTGGTTTGAATGCTGCCACTGGTGGGATTGAGCGTACCACAGATCATTTGCAGCAGGGTAGATTTACCGCTGCCATTGCGCCCGATAATGCCGACAGTTTCGCCTTTTTTGACTTCAAACGACACATCTTTGAGTGCCCAGAATTCGCGAAAGTATTGCTTGGATGGCTGCCTTGCCAAGCGTTGCAGACGGGGAAGGACAAATTGCTTGAGCCTGTCACGCGGAGCATCGTAAATATGGTAGCACTTGCTAAGGTTGCTAACCCGGATAGCTATATCATTAGAGGACATCGGCAAACCCCTTCCTGGTTATTTGGAACCAGGCGTAGCCTGCCCATGCAATGGCGGTGGCAGCAAGGGTGTACCCGCCCAAACCCATCCAGTTTGGCAAATGCCCCCAGATCAGCACTTCTCGCGCTTGCTCGATAATGAAGGTGAGCGGGTTGGCCATGATGAATGGACGGACCCTTTCTGGCACTGCAGCCACCGGGTAAAAGACAGGGGACAGGAACATCAACACGGAGGTGATGATGCCGATTGTTTGCCCCACATCACGCAGGAATACACCCAGGGATGCAAGCATCCAGGAAAGGCCAAGCGTGAGAATAACGAGCGGTAGCAATACAAACGGAATGAAAATCACTGTCCAGTGCAGATAACCGTTAAACAAGACAAAAGCAGCGAGCAGCACGCCCAGGCTGATGAAGTTGTGAAAAAGCGCTGCACCCATGGCAATGACCGGCAGGATATCCAACGGAAACACGACCTTTTTGACATAATTGACGTTAGAGAGGATCAATCCGGGGGCGCGGTTGAGTACCTCGCTAAATAGGCTAAGCACGATCATCCCAACAAAAAGAACCACGGCAAATTGCATTTTGCTATCTTCACCACCAATCCCATCCCAGCGAGATTTGAAAATCTCGGAGAATACGAAAGTATACACCACCAGCATGAACACGGGATTGAAGAAGGACCAGGCCAGCCCCATGGCCGAGCCTTTATAGCGGCCAACCACTTCGCGTTTTGTCATTTGCACGATGAGCTGGCGGTTGCGCCAGAGACTTTTGCCCATTGCCAAGAGGGATGTGGGTTGGGCTGCGTGGGGGTTGATTGATGCTGGAGAGTGGGTCATGCAAAGTACTCCGCTTCTGCCAATGGTTTAGCTTGTTGATCTTTCGCGGACAAAGTAGGTTCGCCGTGGATGGGCCATTGGATATTGATGGCGGGGTCGTTCCAGGCAATACTGCGCTCGAATTCTGGCGCCCAGTAGTCAGTGGTTTTATAGAGAAAATCTGCAGTATCCGAAATGACCACAAAGCCATGCGCGAAACCTTCGGGTACCCAAAAAATGCGCTTGTTTTCGGCGGACAGTTCTACTGCGACATGCTGCCCAAAGGTGGGCGAGCTGCAGCGGATGTCCACAGCCACGTCAAATACCGCACCCTGTACTACGCGCACCAGCTTGCCCTGGGGTTGCTGAATTTGATAATGCAGGCCACGCAGTACATTTTTCGCCGATCGCGAGTGGTTGTCTTGTACGAAATCGACATCACTTCCTGTCAGTTCGGCAAATTGGCGGCGGTTGAAACTTTCAAAAAAGAAGCCACGCTCGTCGCCAAATACTTTGGGTTCGATGATGACTACCTCGGGTATGGCGGTGGAAATAACTTTCACGGCTGCCCCCCTTCTTTCAGCAAACGCTGCAAATATTGTCCGTAGCTGTTTTTGGCAAGCGGTTGCGCCAGTTTTTCTAGTTGCTCAGCGTCGATGAAGCCTTTGCGGTAAGCAATTTCTTCCGGACAAGCCACCTTCAAGCCCTGTCGATGTTCGATAGTCTCGATGAAATTGCTGGCTTCAATCAGGCTCTCGTGGGTGCCAGTGTCAAGCCAGGCGTAACCCCGACCCATGATTTCCACATTGAGTTGGTTGCGTTCAAGATATATACGGTTCAGGTCGGTAATCTCCAACTCGCCACGTGCAGAAGGCTTGAGGTTGGCAGCGAAGTCGATGACCTGGTTATCATAGAAATACAAACCCGTGACTGCATAGTTGCTTTTGGGGCTTGTGGGCTTTTCTTCCAGACTGGTAGCGCGGCCTTGCACGTCGAAGGCTACTACGCCGTAACGCTCAGGATCTTGCACGTGATAGGCGAAAACGGTAGCACCTTTATTGCACACAATGGCTTGCTCAAGCTGGGTTTGCAGGTCGTGGCCATAGAAGATGTTATCCCCCAGCACCAAGGCGCTTGGAGCGTTGCCAACGAAGTCTTTGCCGATAATAAAGGCTTGGGCAAGGCCGTCCGGGCTGGGTTGCACGGCATATTGCAGGTTGAGACCCCACTCGCTGCCGTCGCCGAACAGTTGCTCAAAACGCGGAGTATCCTGTGGCGTAGAAATAATGAGAATGTCACGAATACCCGCCAACATCAGGGTGCTGAGCGGATAGTAGATCATGGACTTGTCGTAGACCGGCAGAAGCTGCTTTGAGACGGCTTTTGTGACCGGGTAAAGCCGGGTGCCGGAGCCCCCGGCAAGAATAATACCTTTACGTTGGGTCATAATTGTTTCTCAAGAAATTCAGTAAGCATACGTGCGACCCCTGTTTGCCAATGGGGCAAATCCAGGTCGAAGGTGTTTTGCAGTTTGCATGCATTCAGGCGTGAGTTAAGTGGGCGCTTGGCTGCCGTAGGAAAGGCGCTGGTAGGCACTGACTGGATTGCATCTTGCGCAACTTTTATTTCGATACCGAATTGACGGGCAAAATCAATGATGAAACTGGCGTAGCCGTGCCAACTGGTCTCGCCCCCTGCCACCAAATGATACAGGCCGCTGACGTCAGGACGCTGCAAAGCCGCGCGAATGGCATGAGCGGTTACATCCGCCAGCAAATCGGCACCAGTGGGCGCTCCGATCTGGTCGTTGATAACGGAGAGGCAATCTCGCTCTTGAGCCAGCCGCAGCATGGTTTTGGCAAAGTTGCCGCCACGCGCGGCATAAACCCAGCTGGTGCGAAAGATGAGGTGTTGGCAGCCGGTAGCACGGATAGCCTCTTCACCTTCCAGCTTGGTTTTGCCGTAGACACTCAGGGGGCCGGTGGGGTCAGTTTCCAGCCATGGCCTGTCGCCACTGCCGTCAAACACGTAGTCGGTGGAATAATGAATAAGCCAGGCACCACTACGCTTGGCTTCTTGAGCCAAAGCTCCCGGGGCCAGCGCGTTAATGGTCCGGGCTAATTCGGGCTCACTTTCAGCTTTGTCGACGGCAGTATGGGCTGCCGCATTGACGATAATGTCCGGGGCGGCGGCGCGAACAGTTTGGGCGATACCTTGCAGATTGGTGAAGTCGCCACACAGATCCTGGCTATCAGCACCCAGTGCCACCAGCTCGCCCAAGGGCGCAAGGCTGCGTTGCAACTCCCAGCCGACTTGGCCATTTTTACCGAACAGCAGGATTTTCACGTCGAGCTATCCCTGCCTGATACCCTTCTGGCGACTACGCCGTGCAAATTTGCTCTCGGCGTCTTTCTCATGCAGTACGCCCTGTGTAGTTCTTTTCAACCCATTCGCGGTAGGTACCGGATTGGACATTGGCTACCCAGTCCTGATTCTCCAGATACCACTGGACGGTTTTGCGAATACCGGTATCGAAAGTTTCGGCTGGCTTCCAGCCGAGTTCACGCTCTATCTTGCTCGCGTCAATGGCATAGCGGCGATCGTGACCGGGGCGATCCGTAACGTAGGTAATTTGTTCGTGATAACTTTTTTTGTCCGCTCGAGCGTGGAGTTCGTCAAGCAATGCACAAACAGTGTGGACGATATCGATGTTGGGTTTTTCGTTCCAGCCGCCGATGTTGTAGACCTCGCCGACTTTCCCTGCATCGAGTACACGGCGAATGGCGCTGCAATGGTCTTTGACATAGAGCCAGTCGCGGATTTGCTGTCCATCGCCATACACAGGCAAAGACTTGCCCGCGAGAGCATTGACAATCATCAACGGAATGAGCTTTTCCGGGAAGTGATACGGGCCGTAGTTGTTGGAGCAGTTAGTGGTGAGCACAGGCAAACCATAGGTGTGATGGTAGGCACGTACCAGGTGGTCACTGGCGGCTTTGCTCGCCGAATAAGGACTGTTAGGCTCGTAGCGATTAGTTTCCGAAAATGCCGAATCATCCTTTGCGAGCGAACCGTAAACTTCATCGGTGGACACATGCAGGAAGCGAAAGTTTTGCTTGGCTTCGCCTTGAAGGCTACCCCAATAGGAACGTACCGCTTCCAGCAAACGGAAGGTGCCGAGGATGTTGGTCTGGATGAAGTCTTCCGGGCCGTGTATGGAACGATCCACATGACTCTCAGCAGCGAAATTAATTATAGCGCGGGGTTGCTGCTGACCGAGCAGACTGGTCACCAGGGCGGAATCACCGATGTCGCCTTGCACGAAAAGATGCCGTTCATCCTCGGCCAGTGAGGAGAGGTTCTCGCGATTGCCTGCGTAAGTAAGCAAGTCAAGGTTGATGACCGCTTCGTTGGACTGAGACAGCCAGTCCAACACAAAATTTGAACCGATAAACCCGGCGCCGCCGGTAACAAGAATGCTCATTGATTATTATAATTTCCTGATTGCTACTGCTGCTTTCATCAACACTAACGCTTCACTGCGAGAAGCAAGCCTTTCGAGTGAAGAATTCATAATGGATTTCCAACGGAGGAACAGCATTTTGATCGCAGGGAAAGCGCAACAACCCATATAAAACATTAAATTTTACCTCTTTTTCAGGAATGAGCACAATTTTTTTACGACTAAAATGAGAGTTCGCCGGCATGGTTTCGTGGCAAGACGATGCACGCCAAACACAACAAAAACCGATCCTACCTGAAAACCATAGCTATCTTAACAAGTCACATTATAAAATCCTGAGATGCCTCTCACAAAGTTGCAAGCTTCCCCAGAAGAATTACAATCATGCGCTTCCTGCATGGAAAGGTATACCCCCTAATCCAGCCAATATCGCGGGATTAGTAAACGATTTGCCCCACTTCACTTGGCTACCGCGTTGGCGCAGAGTGCAAACTATTCATCTGGCAAATAGTGTACCGATTGAATTTTGACCAAGTAATCCACGTACCCTGCTTAGTTTTTAAGCAGAAAAAACAGGATCGAAAAATTATCAAGCCAGCATTGAAAATGCTTGATTCCAGGACTAAGACAAGTTAATTTTTTATAAGGAAGCTATGACTATGCGGGGAACAAGCACGATGCGATCGTGGCCACAATTAAGGAAAGAAGTTCGACAAGAACAACGGTTCAACTCAGGATTATGAAGAAGCCTTTCAACAAAAAATGACAGGGTAGCTATATTTTTGCCCGCGACCCAGGGCCTACTAACGGGTGACCCTGCGGTATTCTGAGATACTTGACGAATGCAGCAGCCTTTCAGGGCTCGGGGTGCTCAGGGACTTCTCCGCGGTTCTGTTCATATATTTCCCGCTGCTCCTTCGTCAAGACGGCATTCATCCGTTCCTGTCTTATTTTAGCGATATCCCGTAGCTTTGTTGTTACCTCTTTCTGCTTTGCGCGAAATTCCTTCAAGATCTTATCGAGCTCTTGAGTCTGCTGTTCGGTCAGGCTCAATTGCTCCTTTAAGCGCCGTACACCGGGGTCTAACTGCGACGCAGCCGGGTTGTCCATACCAGCACGAGCGGCTGTGACCGGCAACGATCCAGTCTCAACAGACACATTTTCTGTCTTGGGGGGTATCTGTTGACAGGCTGTTCCCGTCAATAATCCAGCCACAACAAAGGTTTGCAACAGTTTCATAATTTACCTCGCTTCAATTAATAGGGCCGCCACCAGCGCGACCCAAATATTGTAATTGCATCTACTGAGTAGCACCACTATTAAGTCATTCAGGCGCCTCTGCCCATGCCGGGTCCAACAACAGCGGCAGGATGATCATGCCATCAACCTGTTTTACAGCACACCTTGTTTATTTGCAGACGCAGAAAACCCGTGGCGGGAAATCCCACGCACGGGTCTTTGGATGAGACTGGACCGCGTTTAGCTCCGGACCAGAACTCGAATCGCTCGCTGCGTTATCTAGACGCTGTTACGGTTGATATACTTGTACAGTACCTGAATACTCGAACGGACTAAAGCCTGTCCCTCTGAAAACGATCCGGCAAAGAGCCTTATTTGTTTTTGGAGAGAGTAAATCTTTTTTAACTTTCACGATACCATCATTACCGTCCTGCTGACGATACCAGGACAGCTCGGTCCACTTTGCGACAGGAAGAAATTCTTTGGTAATAACTTCAAAACCAAAGTCATATTCCCAAGATTCAGGCCCGTCAACCTGAAGCGGACCGTCTTCAACCCGCTTGTAATAATCCTTGATGCTGTGTTCATCGTACGGGATTGGCCTTCCACTAACAGGATGTATGAAGGTCCAGATGGCATGATCAAGAAAGATATTGTTTAGACGACTCCACTCATGATCGGCTGCGTAACCAACAATACCCGCACCAAAAAGTGTAGGTAACGGGTTTGTAGTTTTAGCTTTAAAAAAGGCACCTAATGGGTTTGATTCATCCAACGCGCCAGCCAATACTACAGTACCGCCTGCGGTATCGTTGATCGTAGCTGTTCCCACATTTCCATCATTAGCGTTGACTGACAAGGTATAGGTCTTCGCGGAACAGAAGATAGGATCGACATGCGTACGACCCGCAATCAAACTCAATGAGGATTCCACCAGGGCGAGTCCTGTCCTTTCGGCCGACTCAAAAGTGGCAAATTCACTTGCTCTCTCCGCTTTTGCGGCGCTGTTTAACCCCTCTCCTGAAGGATTCACTGGTAAAGGCAAGGGGGCAGGAGTTGCTAGCGCAGATACCGACCCCATCGCTAGAGCGACGCCCAACGCAATGGCGTTTAAATTGTGTTTTGTTGTTTTCATAGCACTTCTCCAGTTCAAATATGATTATATTTGTCATGTGATTTGATACAGAAGCCAATCCGGACATGATAACCGCACTGCCTACTGAGCCTTAAAGTCCGCACCACCCTCCGCGGAATAGTTAACCCACTTTTCTACTAAAAATCTGACTCATCCCCTGATTAAGATCAACATTCATCAGGTTGCAACAACCGCGAAAACCCCGCTATACATTCGGCGAGTCACTGTTTATCACGGTTCTATTATTCTTAATTTCTCCTTAAATCTCCATAGAAGCAATATCAAATAAACCTTAAAAATAACTAAAAATTACAGACATTGGTTTTGTCAATTCAAGCCCACACCACCCGCGGAACAGCCAACTCACTTTCTACTAACAATTTGACTCATTACCTAAGTTAAGTAGCAACTCATCGGTTTTATATTCGGCGAGCCAAGACTTTACTACGGCTCCTATTATTCTTAATTCATCCTCAAATCTCCATAAAAGCAATATCAAAAATCATCAAATTCAACTTAAATTCATAGGCTTCCGACTATTTTCTCGGGTAAATGCAAGCTCATTCAACAATACCCAAATGGAGCTACTATGCATTGCAGCTATTTAGATATCACCTGCGCTTTTTATTGAAGACAAATTATAAAGACAGCGGTAAATGCTTGATTCCAGGTTGAGCAACTGCAAAAGTTAGAGGGGGCGGGTGCTGAATGATTACACAGGATTAGTTGGTGTTATTAATCACGGTAAGCTTGCGAGATAAAGCATGAGAATAAGATATTAATCACAATCAGCTGATAATAAATGCCATACACATGTCTGGATTCTGGTGAGCATGATTTTGCCTGCCCTTATGGGCCAACCACCAACGCGGCCCAAATATTGTAAAGGCATCTACTGGGTAGCCCCCTATTAATGCATTCAAGCGCTCCTGTCCATGCCGGGTGCCACAACAGCGGCAGGATCATGTCATCAACCTGTTTCATTGCACATTTCAATTATTTGCAGACGCAAAAAACCCGTGGCGGGTATAAACTCACGCACGGGTCTTTGAATGAGGCTGGGCCGCTTTTAGCTCCGGCCCAGAATTAGAATCGCTAGCAGCGTTACTTAGACACTGTTACGGTTTAGACACTTTTACAGTACCTGAAAACTCGAACGGGAAAAAGCCCGATGCATTGTAAACGATTCGGCAAAGTGGCTTAAGAGTATCTGGAGCAAGCAACTCTTTTTTAACCTTCACGATACCGTCATGACCGTTCTGCTGACGATACCACGACAGCTCGGTCCACTTTGCGACCGGTAAACCTGTCTTGGTAATGATCTCTAAACCCCAGTCGAACTCCCAGGCTTCGGGGGGATCCACTTGGGTCATGGGGGGGACGACACCTAAAATCCGCATGAAGTAGTCTTTGACGCTGTGCTCGTCATACGGGATTAACCTTCCACTCTGAGGATGAACGAAGGTCCACACAGCATGGTCAAGAAAGATATTGTTTAGACGACTCCACTGGTGATCGCCCGTGTAATTCTTAATAGCCGCATCATAGAGTTTAGCTCCAGCTTTAGCCGTAACGTCAACCTGGGCGCCTAATGTCGCTTCGGTCAATAAGGCTTGCAATACTGTT
>JAQTLI010000030.1 GCA_028714995.1 Methylobacter sp.
ATTTCCAGACGTAGCGGCTGTTAATAGTCTTGGTGTTAGGCCAGGGCTAATGGCGAAAACAGCGCCGGCATCTCCGGCAGCTTGTAATTGTTCTGGGTAGTAATGGTGCCCGCGCCGACGATGGCATCTTTGACTTCCTGGCTGATAAGTTTGATGGCATCAAGTGCTATAGGGGTACGTAGCGTTATTTCCAGCACTTTAATGCCTCCTGCGACCAAGGCTTTGGCTAGAGGAACGGCATCGTCCAGATTCTGGATGACCATTACAGGCATCACTGGGCAAGTATTTAAAATAATGTTAGGTTGTATTTTCCAATTGTTTTGATTCATTGTTCTACCAAAGTATTTGTTGATTCTTGATGATGCTGGGTTGAATTAATAATCTGCCGGGAACAGCGGGCCTGCTTTTGTTCTGTCCCCGTCAAATTCGGTTGCAATGCAATGTTTAGTCGTCGATAAATAGATTTACAGCTCCTGTTTCAGCAGAAGATGCACCCAGACGGAAGCCGCTAAATAGTTCACGTCCCATGCCATGGTGGTGATTAGTAGAGCTGTTGGTATCGGGAATGCGTGCATTAAATTCAGCCTCGTCAACCAGTACATTTACTTCGCCGGTTTGGGTGTTTAGGCGAATGATATCCCCAGTGCGTACCTTTGTTAAAGGGCCGCCTTCAGCACATTCCGGGCACATGTGGATAGCTGAGGGGACTTTACCAGAAGCGCCAGACATCCTTCCATCAGTGACTAATGCGACCTTAAATCCCCTATCTTGCAGAACACCCAGTGGTGGAGTCAGTTTATGTAGTTCAGGCATCCCATTGGATTTTGGTCCCTGGAAGCGAAGTACCACAATGACATCTTTTTCCAATTCGCCACGTTTGAAGGCCGCAACTACGTCGTCTTGGTCATCAAATACCATTGCAGGCGCTTCAACGATCTGATGTTTTTCCGATACAGCAGAAACTTTCGATACGCCACGGCCCAAATTACCGTGCATAACATGTAAGCCGCCACCGGCAGCGAATGGTTTTGCAACGGTGCTGAGAACTTCGGTGTCTAAAGAGGCTTCGGGACAAACTACCCATGTTAATTTGCCCTCAATCAATTTTGGTTCCTGTGCATAATTCTTCATGCCGCGCTCATCTGCAACAGTCAGAATGTCTTCATGCAATAGACCGTTTTTTAACAGCTCTGCAATTAATACGCCCATCCCGCCAGCGGCTTGGAAATGATTGATGTCTGCCTGACCGTTTGGATAAATACGGGTTAGCAACGGTATTGCTCTGGAAAGATTATCAAAATCATTCCAGTTAATGATGATTCCCGCTGCACGTGCAATAGCGACCAAGTGGATGGTGTGGTTGGTTGATCCGCCTGTTGTCAACAATCCAACGATGGCGTTTACAATGGCTTTTTCGTCGATCATATGTCCAATTGGGCGAAAATCATTGTCCAGCGCAGTAAATTTCAAAACCTGTCTGGCAGCCGCTTTAGTCAATTCATCGCGTAATGGTGTGTAAGGATTGATGAATGAGCTGCCGGGCAGATGCAGTCCCATAATCTCAACCATCATCTGGTTGCTGTTTGCAGTACCGTAAAAGGTACAAGTACCTGGGCTATGATAGGACGCAGACTCAGATTCCAACAGCTCTTTACGGCCAATCTTGCCTTCAGCGTAAAGTTGACGGATGCGCACTTTTTCTTTGTTTGCCAAACCGCTAGGCATGGGGCCAGCAGGTACAAACACAGCAGGCAAATGACCAAAACTCAGGGCTCCAATCAGTAATCCCGGGACAATCTTGTCGCAGACGCCTAGGTAAAGTGCGCCATCAAACATGTTGTGACTTAAGCCGATGGCCGTAGCCATAGCAATTACATCACGGCTGAACAGTGATAGCTCCATGCCGGGTCGCCCCTGTGTTATACCGTCACACATCGCCGGTACACCGCCTGCGAATTGGGCAACGCCACCGGCTTCTTTTATGGCGGCCTTGATCAGCGCGGGCGCATCTTTAAATGGCTCATGGGCAGACAGCATGTCATTATAAGAAGAGATAATGGCGATGTTGGCTTTTTGATCCCTGGTTAAATCCACTTTTTCGCTGGCAGCGCAGGCGGCAAAGCCGTGGGCCAGGTTGCCACAAGCAAGCTCGGAGCGGTGGGGGCCTTTTTTAACAGCAGCATCAATGCGCTCTAAATAAGCTGCGCGGCTTTTTCGGCTGCGCTCAATAATTTCGTTAGTAACTTTTTCTAATACGGGGTGCATAATGTATTCCTTTTATCTATATCTCTATATCGCTATTCTGAGTAACAGCTTAAAGTATATTTGGACTGATGATGTTTCAGGATGTTCAGTTCAATTGATCAATATGTCATTCGTCCCAAGCCCTGCCGTCACGCGCAATCAGGGCGGCAGATGCGTCAGGCCCACAAGTCCCTGCAGAGTAGAGTTTTGGCGCAGCATTGAGTGTTTTCCAGGCATTTTGTATGGAGTCAACCCAGGTCCAAGCCTGTTCGATTTCATCTCGACTGATAAACAGGGCGGAGTTGCCTCGCATGGCTTCGAGTAATAGGCGCTCATAAGCGCCAAAAATACGGTTATTATTAAATGTATCAGAGAAGCTTAAATCAAGCTTGGTTTGATGCAATTTAATGGTCTCATTAATGCCCGGCTCTTTATTAAGCATGTGCACTTCCACGCCTTCATTGGGTTGAAGACGAATAATGAGTTTATTAGCTGGCAGATTGCGATAGCTATCTTTAAAAATATTGTGCGGCAATTGCTTGAAATGAACCACAATTTCAGAACGCTTAGTGGGCATTCGTTTTCCTGTACGTAGATAAAAGGGTACATTTGCCCAACGCCAGTTATCAATATCGACGCGCAATGCGACAAAGCTGTCTGTAGTGCTTTTCTTGTTGGCACCCTCTTCTTCAAGATAACCAGGTACGGGCTTTCCTTTATGAAAACCAGCTGAGTACTGGCCGCGCACAGTGGTTTGTTCTGCATTTTCAGCTGTAATGGGGCGCAATGCGCTTAGGACTTTTATTTTTTCACGATGTATGTTTTTAGCGTCTAAATTGACCGGTGGCTCCATGGCGATAAAAGTCAAAATCTGCAAAAGGTGATTTTGCACCATGTCCCGTAATTGACCTGCGTCATCAAAATATCCCCAGCGCCCCTCAATACCGATGTCTTCAGCAACGGTAATTTGTATATGGTCGATGGCGTTGTGGTCCCAGTTGGTAGTAAAAATGGAATTGGCAAAGCGCAATGCAAGCAAGTTAAGAACGGTTTCCTTGCCTAGATAATGATCGATTCGATAGACCTGGTCTTCCTTGAAAACCTTGGCTACTTCATCATTGATTTCTTTTGATGACGCAAGATCATGGCCTATGGGTTTTTCCATGACTATGCGTGATTCACGGGTAAGTACGCCGGATTTATCAAGGCCCTGGCAAATATCCTTAAATAAAGAAGGTGGAACGGAAAAATAATTCACCATAACCCTGTTTTTTTGATCAATCACTGCATGCAATTGCTTGAACTGATCAGGCTGAGTCAAGTCGATTTGAAGATATGATAATCTGGCAGAAAGTTTTTCCCATACCGCATTATCAATTGGTTCACCCAGAAATTCCTGCAAGCTTTTCAGCGTTATCCCAACAAACCCTGATGTGTCTTCGGGAAGCCTGTCTACGCCGATGATCTTGGTATCAAGAGTGAGTAAGCCCGCATTTTCAAGGTGGTACAAAGAAATCAGCAATTTTCGACGAGATAAATCGCCTAACGCACCAAAGATAACCAAATCACAGGGTTTAAATGTTTTTTCGTTCATAAATTAATGTGTTGAGTAATAGTTATGGGCTGTAATCGATCAGCAATTTATATGCGGAAAAATTAATATCTTATTATCGCAGAATTTCTTTCAGGGTGCAGTCTTGGATGCACAGGCATAACGTTGAAAAATTAAGTTTTATGAGTAAATAAGAAGCACAGATCGAACCATTTATAATTTTTAATGTTGAAAATAACTATTTTTAGGATGCCAGAGATTTTTGTGGAAGAGGTGATCTTGGTGTTTATTTCAGACATGTGACCCAAGCTTTAATGTCCAGAAATAAAATTTATGAGCTGGTTCGGTATTTGATGTTTGTATCGAATCGATATTTAGTTGACAGTATTCTTTGGCTTCTTTTATAGTATTGATACGCTACTAAACAAGCTGGTATTTTTGAATGCAGTATATTCGCTATATTGGTTGGTACTGGTAATTGTTCAAGATATCGAGTTGAAGTGGTTGATCTATGGGGGCGCTGGCTTAAGTGACTAAGTTTTGTGTTCATTGATGATTTAAACAACAAAAGGCAGAAGAAAATGAGCGAAGAAGCACAAAAAAAAGATAATTTCTGGTTATACGTTGGTTTGGTAACGGCTGCTTTAGTGGCTGTTCTTATTATGGTTAAACAAAATGAGAATGAAAAGTTTGCACCGATCAAACAGCAGCTGGAAGAAAATACGGCTCTCATGAATATTCGGGTTTTAAACTGAATTTAAAGTTTATGTCATGTTTAGCGCGAACAATTGATAACTTAAAAAAATAATAATAATCAGGAGAGGATCATGAAATTTAGTTTTATATGTCTGGTGGCGGTTTGGTCTTTTTTTTCTGGAGCCGCATCGGCGACAGAATATGTGCATAGGGATCTTATGGCTAATACACTGCCTTCGCCTGGATGTGCGGTAGAGTCCGAAGCCATTGCAAATGCATCAAAAGCCTATAACATCACAAAATTTAGCAAAACGTTTTGTCAGACACAAGGTTACGGCTGGCATGTTGAAAAAGTGAAGGATGAGGGGAAAGCTGTCTGCACAGATTGCACTGGTGCTAATGATGGCAAAAAGCAGTGCCATCTGGAAGATGTGGTTGTTACCTGTAAACGAATCAAACCAGGTTCAGTAGGCATGTTGCCTGGAAAAGGTTGATTGGAATATGAGTTGCAAGAGATATGACTATGTCTCTTGCTAACTTTGGTAGCTATGGATAAATTGTCTTTGTTTATCCTCCTCTTTAGCCGAATACGTGGTATTAGTTTCGGCTATTTTTTTAGCTGTTACAGGACGTTTTGTTTTGCAATTAGTAAGGATACGTATTGTGCTGAATTGAGCGGTAAAACCAGCTACACATTATTTAAAAATTGAATTAATGAAAGCTGAAATATGTTCGATTTCTTCAATACAAAGGCTATGTTCCATCAGGTAATCATGCCATTCAATGTTGTATTCCATTGATTTCAGTGTATCAAATGTTGTTTTACCGGACTCAATCGCTACGACGGGATCTATTATGCCGTGAGCCATAAATATGGGGGTGGCATTGTTGGTGGCTGAACGTTCAGTTGTTAATTGATCAATTGTCGGTAAGTAAGCTGATAACGCAATAATTCCGGCTAATGTATGTGGATATCTTGGTCCTGTATGAAGCGCAATTACGCCTCCTTGAGAAAATCCGGCGAGTAAAATATTTTTTGATGGAATACCTTTGTCAATTTCTTGCTGGATAAGTTGGTCAAGCAGGCCTGCTGATTGATAAATGCCATTAATATCAACTTTGTGCTTCTGTGACATTTCCAGAATATCGTACCAGGCGCGCATGGTCATTCCGCCATTGATGGTTACAGGCTGAATAGGGGCGTTGGGGAAAATGAAGTGAATATTAGATTCTGCGATTAAATGCAGTTCGGGAACAATTCCTTCAAAATCATGACCATCCGCACCTAATCCATGCAGCCATATAATAGAGTATTTATGAACTGATTTAGGCGGTATTTCGATGGTACTAAATTCAGAATTCATAAATTTTCCAGAAGACAAGTGAGACCAGCAATAAAATAGCACACACATACCTCAATCCCAAGGGTTGCCATCAAATTTCGGTAGATCAGGATGCATAATGTCCCACGGCTGGGCGTCAGCTACCCATATGTCTTTTTGCGGCTTAAAAATGCTCGGATCATCAAGCGTTGCGGCTGCGATAGGCCTTATTTTGGTGAACGCGCTATTTCTTCCAAACAGTGAGGTTCCACATTCAGGGCAGAAAGCGCGGTAAACGGTATTGCCACTTGCTGCAATGGTTGCGTATTCTTTATAGTTACCAGTTATGGTAAGAGCCGAGGCAAGAACAAACATGCCTGCAAAATAAGGCGCTCCAATAGCTTTTTGACAGGTTCGGCAGTGGCAGTTGAAGCCGCCGACAGGTTTGGCAGAAATTTCGTATCTAACAGCGCCGCAAAGGCAGCCGCCGGTAATGGGAAGTTTCATATTTTTTTACCTTGAATGTTTGATGGTGAATCTTAGTACAATAGGCCAAACGCACCTAAACTTTAGTTGGCAATACAAAATCTTAGATAATGTTGGATGATATTTTTTTAATAATTTTATTGCTGGTTGCATATCTGTACTGGTCAAAAGCACAGCAGGTAAAAGAGTTGGCCCTTAGAGCAACTCGAGCGCATTGCTTGAGCATGGAAGTTCAAATGCTGGATGAGTATGTCGCATTAAATGGTATTTGGTTAAAAAGAGATGCAGCTGGGAAAGTTCATGTGTGGCGGTCATTCTTATTTGAATTTTCTTCAACAGGAAATGAGCGGTATAACGGGCTAATTGTTATGCTGGGTCGTCAGGTTGAGTCAATTCATATGGAGCCGTATCGATTTGAATAATTCTAAACGGAGTGTTAAATGAACAAGTGCCCGTCATGCGGTCATGAGAGAAATGACCGTGATATGAAATGTCCGCAATGTGGCAGTTTTTACTCAAAAATTGACGAGATTCTTGCCGAACAGGAAGCGTATGAAGAAATGCATTCGTTTCGCGGGCGATTTAAAAGAATCATTAAATCGGATAATGTTAAACGCGAAGTGCTGGCTGAACTGAAGCTGATAAAAGCAGGACTTTCCAAAAAAAGCCTCTTCACAATTTATGTGATTATTGCTTTTGTGTTTGCTTTGGTGATTTCTGTTTTGTAAAAAGCCAGAATAATTGAAGTCCTCAAGGATCAATAAGATTTTACCTTGAGGGCTTCAAATTGCCTAGTCGACAATCTATATTCATTGTCAGCGGCAAAAATAGCTGTACTTAAAGGATGTTTGCCGCTAGGTCATTATTTTTCCAGGAATTCGAGTTTACCTTCTTTGCCGTTCCATTCGTCAGCATCAGGTAAAGGCGATTTCACTTCAGTAATCGATGGCCATTGTTTGGCCAATTCTGCATTTAGCTTGATGAAGACTTCTTGTCCTTCTGGTAATTCATCTTCAGCAAAAATTGCATTGGCGGGGCATTCAGGCTCGCATAATGTGCAATCAATACACTCTTCCGGATCAATAACTAGAAAGTTAGGGCCTTCATGAAAGCAATCCACAGGGCAGACATCTACACAATCAGTAAATTTACATTTAATACAGTTTTCGGTGACTACAAAAGTCATAATTATTACCAGGAAGTTGCGGGAAAAATTAATTTTTAATTCAAAAATTTATTTTAACAGAAAGCATTGGCTGATTGAATGCCAGGTTTGTTGTGAATGTTGATTTTACCAAGGGAAATACGGGGCTGTAAAACTTACTTTGTACTTGCTGAGTTAAATAAAGACAGGAACATGCCTTTTTCGCCACTGATTTTGCGTTCTGTTGTGTTTTTTAGAGCGAGTCTTGCCTCTGCTTTGAGTTGATTGTCAGCAAAAAGTTGTTCAGTGCGCACTGGCGCAGTTGTTGCTCTTTTGAAATATATGGCTGCGTCTTTGGGTTTGTTATGCAGCAAAAGAAATTCGCCGTAGAAATAGTTGGTATCAATGCCCTCAGGATTGATTTTAAGAGCGGTTTCCAGCATTTTTTGGGCTTCTTGATCATCGCCAAATGCGACGGGCCATTTAGGTGCCATATAATAGAGTGTACCTAAAGTCACATAGGCTGAGCCGCTCATGGTTTCCGGGTTAATTTCAATGGCCTTGATTAGCAGGTCGCGTGCTTCATGAATGGCATTAAGCGCAGAAAATGGATCTTGATGATCGGCATAGCTTGCCTTTACAACGGCCTGCCAAAAAATAGGTTCGGCATTGTTCGGGTATTGCTGGATTAAGTTTGTTGTCTTGTCGAATAGTCGAACATAAGCGGGGCCCTGTTTGTTTTTAGAAGTACTGTAGTAAATGGACGCCCACTCGGATTCGATGTTTTTTAGAGAGTCCTGTAGGTTCTCCGCAAAACATTGAGTAGATAGTAGTAATAAAACAACAAAAAATATTTTTCTCATGCAGAGAATATAGAATAAAACTCATGCTATTTCAATATGTGTATGAAATAATTAGTTTTCATGCCATTCTGAATAGGGATGTATAGCGAGATTGTTGTTGTAATAACGCAAATCATCAGTAACTTCCTGCCCCAGCCAGTGCGGTTTTGAAAAGGATTGCCCAGTCTCTTCCAGTTCAATTTCAGCGACGATCAAACCTTGATTATCGCCGTCAAACTCATCTATTTCCCAAATATGGGCATCATCTGTGACGAAATGGCGGGTTTTTTCTATGATTGGCTTTCTGCAAAGATTATTTATGATCTCGTTTGCATCGGACATCGGGATTTCGTATTCGTATTCATGCCGATGAGTTCCAATAGTCGCGCTTTTAATATTCAACCACGCATGGTCATCGCTTATTCTGACTCTAATTGAGCTGGTTGCTTGGGAGCTTAAATAACCTTGGCGGTATTTTACCGACCGGGTAATGTGCTTGCGCCAGTCGTCGTTCGCAAGCAGGAATTTATGTTCTATTTCTATAGCCATGATGAATCCGTTGATCAGATTGATTTGCAGTGACTGACGTCACAGTAAGGAGGGGTCTGCGTCTTTGTGCAGGCGCATAAAAAAAGTGTTCTGGTTTCTTCTGCCATGAATTTAAGCGGTTTTTCGTCGGAAGCCGATTTATGTGCGCCATGACATAAGGGCATGGATTGGCTCAAGCCGCAGCGGCACCAGGCATAGGTTTCTCCGGTGGTAACTTCAACAGGAAGTGATGAGTTGGTTATTGGCGTCATGGTGTGTGACATATAATATTAAGAGAAAGATGATTATAAGATAAGTTTGTGGTGCAATGACAACTCAAGGGATGGAATGACTGCGATAAGACGTCCTGCTTTATTTAATCGGCAAGCAATGCTAAAGTAATTGTTTATTAAAACACTTGGTATTTGTTTTTGTTACCAGCTGTTTGCACTCAACACCTTACGACAACTTTGATTTAGGAGAATCTCATGGCTTTCGAACTTCCCGCTCTACCTTATGCAAAAGATGCATTAGTGCCCCATATTTCAGAAGAAACCCTGGAGTATCATTATGGCAAGCATCATCAAACTTATGTAACAAACCTGAATAACCTTGTTCCAGGAACCGAATTTGAAGGTTTGTCGCTGGAAGAAATTATCAAAAAATCTTCAGGTGGCATTTTCAATAATGCGGCGCAAGTCTGGAATCATACATTCTACTGGAACAGCATGGCCCCAAATGCCGGTGGTGAGCCAACTGGCGCTTTAGCCGATGCTATCAACGCCTCTTTTGGTTCATTCGCAAAATTTAAAGAAGAATTTACCAAATGCGCAGTTACAACGTTTGGTTCTGGTTGGGCTTGGCTGGTGAGAAATGCCGACGGCAGTTTAGCTCTGGTTAGTACCAGCAATGCGGGCTGCCCATTAACGACCGGTCAAACTCCTTTATTGACTTGCGATGTTTGGGAGCATGCCTATTATATTGATTACCGTAATGCACGTCCTGCCTATCTTGAAGCATTTTGGGCGTTGGTTAACTGGGATTTTGCTGCAAAAAACTTTTCAGCTTAATTTTTAAGTAGTATAAGAAACCTTCTGCGTCTGCCGATGCAGAAGGTTTTTTTATGGGAGCAATAAAATGGCTACAGTTTTAATTACCGGCGCTAATCGCGGTTTGGGTCTGGAGTTTTGCCGCCAGTATGCGGCTGACGGCTGGAACGTCATCGCTTGTTGTCGTAACCCGGATGATGCGTTTGATTTAAATAATCTCGCCAGTCGTTATCCTAACATTCAGTCGGAAGCACTCGATGTCTCAGAACTTGAACAGATTGATGCGCTGTCGCGAAAATTATCAGATTGTTGTATCGATGTTTTGATCAATAATGCGGGCGTTTACGGGGATTTGCAGGGCGGCGGGTTTGGCCAGCTTGATTATCAGGAATGGACCAAATCTCTGGCGATTAACACCCAAGCGCCCGTAAAAATGGCCGAAGCGTTTTTACCACAAATCAAGTGCAGTGATAAAAAACTGATTGTTAATATCAGCAGTCTAATGGGAAGTATTGCGGATAATGACAGTGGTGGCAGTATATTTTACCGGTCCAGCAAGGCGGCGCTGAATGCCGCCATGAAGAGCTTGGCGATAGATCTTAAGGATCAGTCTGTCGGTGTGCTTATTTTCCATCCGGGTTGGGTAAAAACCGATATGGGCGGACCTAATGCGTTAATTAATGCCGATCAAAGTGTTGCCGGTATGCGCGCTTTGATAGAGAACTTTTCATTAGATCAAACAGGTGGTTTCGTCAAGTATGACGGAACGACTATGCCGTGGTGAATGTTATGATTAAAAAAATATTGATTTTATGGGTCATGTTACAAGGCGTTGCTATTGCCGAGGTTTCGATCCCCGAACAGATTAAAGTGCCGGAAGGCTATAGTCCTGTTTTGACTGCGCATGCCAAGGGTGATCAGATTTACCAATGCTCACTCAAGGAAGGTAAATATTCATGGGAAACTCTGGCACCCGATGCCAAGCTGTTCGATGCGGAGGGTAAGATAGTCGGAAATCACACTGCCGGCCCCCTCTGGGAATATAAAGAGGGCAGTCGCGTGGTCGGACGGGTGGTCAAGAAAATCGATATGGAGCCGGGCGCGTCTATTGCCTGGTTGCTGGTCGAGGTGGTTTCCCATCAGGGTGACGGTTTATTTTCAAACGTGAGCTTTATTAACCGGGTTAATACGCACGGGGGCTTGCCGCCTTCGTCGGGATGCGATGTTAATCATCTGGGCGGTGAAAAGCGGGTTGCCTATACGGCGGATTATATTTTTTACGGCAAATAACCCAGCTTTAATTCCCTGAGTTTCATCAAGGCATAAACCGATTCCAGATGAGGAGCCGCTATGCCTAGCCGCTGGGCGGCGCGCACTGTATTACCTAGAATGGCTTCGGTCTCCATGGGCTGGCCGTTTTCATAATCCAGCAACATACTGGTTTTATAAGGCGGCATAGCGTAGGTGCTTTCGATATTAATAGTAACGATATCGTCGGGCAAGGGATGTCCGGAGGCCGCAGCAATGCTGCAAACTTCCTGCATGATGCTGCGTACGAAAGATTCCTGGTTTTTCAGGATGTCGAGTGTCAGCAGGCCTCCCGATAAGACCGATAATGGGTTAAACGGTGCATTCCATACGCATTTTTGCCATCGGCCGGTAACAATGTCTTCGCTGGGCTTGCAGTCAATGCCTGATTGATTGAAAAGTTCGCAAAGCTGTATGGTTTTGCTGCTGACGCCGTTCGGCAGATTGCCTAAAGCCAGACGGCCATAAGCCAGGTGCAATATCTCGCCGGGATCTAACCGATTGCAGCAAATAAACGCCAGTCCGCTGATGATTTCGTTGCCGGGGAAAGCATCCAGCATTTCCTGTTCGATTTCCACACCATTCTGGATAAAGACTATCGCGGTATTTTCAGCAACAGCAGGGCGTATCAGGGCGACCCGGTCCAGCGTTGGAATGACCTTCGTGCAGAGTAAAATATAGTCTACCGCGCCTTCAAAATCCTCAGCGTTTTTTAAAACTTGTGCCGGGATAAAATTCCAGCGGCCGAGAGGCGGGCTGTCGATGATAAAGCCGTGTTGCTTTACCTGGTCATAATCGGAGCGGCAAACTACCGATACTTCGGCTCCGGCCTTTGCCAGTAGCGAGCCGTAAAAAGCGCCGATGGCTCCTGCTCCAATAACCAGCACTTTAATCATGGCTTTCTTCGTCCAGAATTTGCTTTAAAAAGGGGATGGTTAATTTACGTTTGGCGGCCAATGATGCCTTATCCAGTTTTTCCAGCAAAGCCCATAAAGAGGTCAGGTCCCTGTCGTAATGCGTCAGCAGGAAACGTCCGGCTTGCGGGGCGATTTCAAAGCCCATTTGATTGGCTTTAAAGATTAATGCCGCAATGTGGTCGCTGTCGGTTAAAGGCTGTATTTTTAAGGACAGTCCCCAATTAAGACGGGTTTTTAGGTCGGGTAATTTAATGGCAATGTCATTGGGCGCAGAAGATGCCGAAACGATCAGTTTGTGGCCGCGATCACGATGCTGATTAAAAAAATTAAAAAAAGTCAGCTCCCAGGCCGCATTACCGGCTATGTGCTCGATGTTATCAAAACAAACGACATCATACTCATCAAGCCCGCTTAGTATCGAGGGATCAGGCAGTTCTGCATTCGATAAATCAAAATAGAATGAACTGAGATTTTGATTTTGCGCTTGATGACAGCAGGCTTGCAGCAGATGACTTTTGCCTTGGCCTGATTTAAGGTCCGATTATAATAGGAAAACTGCTACAGGGTCTCCATCTACCTTATTAATTC
>JAQTLI010000031.1 GCA_028714995.1 Methylobacter sp.
CGAGTTCTTTGGCGTGCGCCAAATTGGGGTCAGGGTGATGGCCGCCAAAATCTTCCAGTGGTTCGGCGTTAATGACTGAGCCGGGTTTTGCGCCCAACATGTCTATCAGTATTTTTTTTGCATAAGGTCCGGTGATGGCATGCATGGCATCAAAGAGCAGGGTAATATAACCAGAACTGATGCTTTGTTTGAGTAAATCGAAATCGAAAATAGACTGCATGAGTTCGGCGTAATCAGTTACCGGATCGATGATAGTAATGCTAAGGTTGTCGATTTTGCGAGTACCTATGCGATCCAGATTTATATCTTCGATATTGGCTGTTTTATAGCTGTCGATGGTCAGGCTGCGCTGATAAAACGCGTTAGTGTCTTTTTCTGGAGCAGGGCCGCCATTGCTAACATTATATTTAATGCCAAAATCTTCGTCAGGACCGCCGGGATTATGGCTGGCAGAAAGAATCAGGCCGCCGTAGGCATTATATTTTCTAATGATATGTGATGCTGCAGGGGTAGACAGTAGCCCGCCTTGGCCTATAATAAGTTCACCAAAACCGTTGGCGGCCGCCATTTTAATGATGATTTGTATGGCAGTCCTGTTAAAATAGCGACCATCTCCGCCCAATACCAGGGTTTTTCCGGTGAAGTCGGCTAAAGAATCGAAAATTGATTGGACAAAATTTTCCAGGTAACCGGGTTGTTGGAATATCTTAACTTTTTTTCTGAGCCCCGATGTTCCCGGATTCTGGTCGTTGTACGGATGGGTTGTGATAGTTTGTATTTGCATGCTTGATCCTTCGCGACAATTAACGTGGTGGACTAAAGTACACTAAAAATTTTATCTAGTGTAGAACATTATATGTTTCGAATTTGTTTATTGCTGTGTTGTAGTCTTTATTCTTATACTGTAGGCGCGGATGATGATGTCTGGCTTCTGGTGGATACTTCAGCGCTTAAGATTGAGGTAAAAAAAGGCGAGAAGACGCTGGAAACCATAAATGATATTGCTATCGGTCGAGGCGGTGCTGGAACTAAGATGCATCGAGGGGATAATATTACACCCTTTGGAAGCTATAGAATTGGTTGGGTTGGTGAAAAGAGTTCTTTTCGAAAGTTTTTTGGATTGACTTATCCTTCCCCGGAAGATGCGGAGAAAGCTTTAGGAGAAGGTATTATTAACCGGGGTACTTATAATAGTATTGTGACTGCTCATCGATATCATCAAATACCCCCGCAAAATACACCTTTAGGTGGGCGGATCGGCATTCATGGTCTAGGACGAGCTGATGAAAAAATCCATAAATCGATGAATTGGACTCATGGATGTATTGCATTAACTAATGGTCAAATTGATCATTTGAGTCAATGGATAGATAAAGGTACGGTGGTAAAAATAAAATAATACTAGAAAATAATTTTAAAATAGTGCAAAATTAAAATTAGTAAGGATTTTTTGTAGTAATAACTTTGAGAAGGAAAATAATATGAAAAAAGTAATGAAATTATCAATGGTTGCTCTGGTTGCTAGCTTGGTTGTTGGTTGTGCTACCAATTCAGATATCGAAAACTTACAGTCACAAATTGATGGATTGAAAACTTCAGTTGCGCAAGCTTCTTCTGATGCAGCTGATGCATCTGCAAAAGCAGCTGCTGCTGAGTCTGCCGCTAATCGCGCTGCTCAATATGCTCAAGATACAAACAGCAAATTGGACAGCATGTTCAAAAAATCAATGATGAAATAAATCATTACTGATTTTAGAATACTAAAAGCCCGGTGGGATTCCCGCCGGGCTTTTTTTTTGAGCACATGATTCAGTTGCTGTCGCATGAACGTCTCTGGTAAAGTTGCTCTAAATCTCATTAGTTATTAATGCAGTGTTTGCACAGTCTACCGAACTCTTCAAAGTGTTATTTCCAGCAATTGCTGACCCATATAAACAATTGATCCAGTGTAGCGTCCATGCTGGAATTTAAAATCTTATCAGCAATCTTATTATTTTGAATATTTAGGCATATATTTGTTGTGATGATTTGAATTCAAGCAATGTTACACATGATAGAATAAATAATTTTTGAATTCATACACTTCATGCGTTTAATTAGAGGATTGTCTCATTTAGAACCGTTAAAGAACGGCTGCGTACTAACTATCGGGAATTTTGATGGCTTGCATTTAGGCCATAGAGCGGTAATAAAAAAACTGGCTGAGCGTGGTGCAGCATTAGGTCTGCCCGTTATTATTATGATCTTTGAACCGCAGCCGCTGGAGTATTTTCTTGGAGAAAATGCGCCATCAAGGTTGATGCGCTTGCGGGAGAAGGTAATTCAGTTTTCTAAATTGCCCGTTGATGATTTGCTTATATTACGATTTAATCAGTATTTTTCAAACTGTGATGCCGAGCATTTTATTGAAGATGTTTTAATCAAAAAATTGAATGTAAAGCATTTGGTAGTTGGCGATGATTTCCATTTTGGTAAGGCAAGGCGAGGTAATTTTGCCATGCTTAAGGATAAGGGGAAGGTATTCGGTTTTGATGTCGAAGATACTGGGTCTTATCAATTAGCCGGGCTTCGAGTAAGTAGTACCCTAATCAGGGATGCTTTGGGTGCGGGTGATTTGGCTCTGGCGGAGAGATTGCTAGGTCATTGTTATTCTGTTTGCGGGCGGGTGGTGCATGGGGATAAGCGTGGAAGAACCATCGGGTATCCTACTGCAAATATAAAAATGTTTAGAAGAAATGCGCCTGTGGATGGTGTGTTTGCCGTTACTATGACGGGTATTAACGGAATGGAGTTTGAAGGTGTTGCAAATGTAGGCATACGGCCTACGGTTAATGGTTCAAAGGTTATACTGGAAACGCATTTATTTGATTTTGATAAGGAAATCTACGGACGTTATGTGGAAGTGCATTTCAAACAAAAGATCAGAGATGAAATACGTTTTCAGTCACTGGAGCAGCTTAAAGTCCAGATCGTAAAAGATGTGGCCGAGGCAAAAAAGATTTTTGCGGATTTTAAAAGTTTATGACGATGGATTATAAAAAAACACTGAATTTACCGAACACTGCGTTCCCTATGAAAGGCAATCTGGCCCAGCGCGAGCCGGAACGGTTAAAAAAATGGAACGAAGCTGACTTGTATAGCAAAATCAGGCAAGAATTTGCCGGACGGCCAAAGTTTATTTTGCATGACGGTCCTCCCTATGCCAATGGCGAGATTCATATCGGCCATGCGGTAAACAAGGTTTTAAAAGACATCATTATTAAATCGAAATCGTTAAGTGGTTTTGATGCGCCTTACGTGCCGGGCTGGGACTGTCACGGCTTGCCGATTGAATTACAGGTAGAAAAAAAAATCGGTAAAGCAGGCGTCAAGGTGTCTCCGGCCGTTTTCCGCAAAGCCTGTCGCGAATATGCTGGCAAGCAGGTCAATATACAAAAAGAAGCGTTTGTCCGGTTGGGTATTTTAGGCGATTGGAATAACCCATATTTAACCATGGATTTTGCTTTTGAAGCTGACATCGTTCGTTCTTTAGGGAAAATTACCCAAAAAGGCCACATAGCAAAAGGCGCTAAGCCTGTGCACTGGTGTACCGATTGCGGTTCTGCATTGGCCGAAGCTGAAGTTGAATATGAAGATAAGCATTCGCCCGCAATAGATGTCCGTTTTCAGGTGATTGACGAAGCCGGCTTTATGGCGAGTTGTCACCATGCGCCTGAGCACGAGGGGCAGGGGCCGTTATCGGTAGTGATCTGGACAACCACGCCCTGGACTTTGCCTGCAAATCAGGGGGTTGCGTTAAACCCTGATCTGGAATACGCGGTGGTGCAATGTGACAAAGATGGCAAAAAAGAACGCCTGGTTGTCGGAGAAGCGTTACTTAAAGATGCGATGCTACGATATGACATTGAAAACTATCACGTGGTTGCTTACTGCAAAGGTGCGGCATTAGAAAATCAGTTACTGCAGCATCCTTTTTATGATCGGCAAGTGCCGATAATCCTGGGTGATCATGTCACCACTGAAGCCGGTACCGGTGCCGTTCATACTGCGCCCGGGCATGGACAGGACGATTATATTGTCGGTCAGAAATACGGTTTGCCAGTTGATAACCCGGTCGGCAATGATGGCGTTTTTCTACCAAACACTGAAATCTTTGCCGGCGAGCATGTGTTTAATGCCAATAAGCATGTTTTGGAAGTGCTGGAAGAGAAAGGCAAGTTGGTGTACCACGTAGCGATTTTGCACAGTTATCCGCATTGCTGGCGTCATAAAACACCGATCATTTTTAGAGCCACTCCGCAGTGGTTTATCTCGATGGAGAAAAATAAATTGCGGGAGCAGGCGCTAAATGAAGTTAAGCGCGTGGCCTGGATTCCTGAATGGGGTCAGGCGCGTATTGAAAGCATGATGGAAGGCCGTCCTGACTGGTGTATCTCGCGGCAGCGTACATGGGGCGTGCCTATCGCATTTTTTGTCCATAAAGAAAGTGGTGTATTGCATCCGCGTACCGCTGAGTTGATTGAACAAGTCGCCCAACGGATTGAAGAAAAAGGCATAGAGGCTTGGTTTGAGCTGGATGCGGCCGAATTAATAGGTGATGAAGCTGCTCAATACGAAAAAATGACCGACACACTGGATGTCTGGTTTGATTCCGGCGTTACCCATGCCTGTGTATTGAACAGGCGAGAGCAGCTGGCGTTTCCAGCTGATTTGTATCTGGAAGGCTCCGATCAGCATCGCGGCTGGTTTCAGTCATCATTGCTGGCATCAACAGCAATGAATGACGTAGCCCCCTACAAGGCCGTCTTGACCCACGGGTTTACCGTAGATGCAGACGGTAAAAAAATGTCTAAATCAAAGGGCAATGTGGTTGCTCCACAGTCGGTGGTTAAAGACCTGGGTGCCGATGTATTGCGTTTATGGGTTGCGGCGACAGATTATCGTGGCGAGATGACCGTGTCTGATGAAATTCTCAAGCGGACCTCAGATGGGTACAGGCGTTTGAGAAATACCGCGCGATTCCTGCTGTCCAATCTGGATGATTTTGATCCGGCACAACATTCGGTCGATAGCAAGGATCTGCTGGCGCTGGATCGCTGGGTTATAGACAGAGCTTATGTGTTACAGGAAGAAGTCAAAATCGCCTATGAAACTTATCAGTTTCAGCATATCTACCAGAAAGTGCACCATTTCTGCGTGATTGATCTGGGCGGGTTTTATTTGGATATAATCAAAGATCGGCAATACACCGCAAAAGCCGATGGTTTGGCGCGGCGCTCGGCGCAAACTGCGATGTATCATGTGCTTGAAGCATTAACGCGCTGGCTGGCGCCGATTATCAGCTATACCGCTGACGAAATCTGGCAATACATGCCGGGCGAGCGTACTGAATCGGTGTTTTTGGAAACCTGGTATCAGGGCTTGGCAAAACTGGATGATTCAACTGCGATGAACCGCGATTTCTGGCAAAAAATAATGACTGTTCGGACAGCTGTCAGTAAAGAGCTGGAGAAGAGTAGGGCTGCGGGCGATATCGGTTCTTCCTTGAATGCGGAAGTCGAGCTGTATTGTAATGCTGAATTTTTTGACGCCTTGAATCAGTTGGCAGATGAATTGCGCTTTGTCTTCATTACTTCCAATGCCTCGGTAATGCCTGGGTATGATGCACCAAGCGATGCGATTCAAACCGAGGTGGAAGGTGTCAGATTAAAAGTCGTTGTTTCGGAGCACACAAAATGTGCGCGTTGCTGGCATCAGCGACCTGATGTGGGTGGGCATGCAGAGCACCCTGAACTTTGTGAACGTTGCGTGGAAAACGTAACGGGCGTTGGCGAACATCGGCAATTTGCGTGAGTTGATATGTTGAAATGGTTATGGTTGTCGTTGTTAGCGTTAATTCTGGATCAGGCGAGCAAGCTTGCCGTAGATGGCTCGATGCGGCTTTATCAATCTATCCAGATAATGCCGTATTTTAATTTGACCTATGTGCACAATACCGGTGCAGCCTTCAGTTTTCTGAGTGAAGCCGGAGGCTGGCAGCGCTGGTTTTTTGCAGGACTGGCCCTGGTGATTAGCGTCGCCATCGCGTTCTGGCTGACTCGACTAAAGAAACATGAGACATTATTGGCTGTAGCATTAGCTCTGGTTTTGGGTGGAGCAGTTGGCAATTTAATTGATCGGCTGGTTTATGGATATGTTATCGATTTTCTCGATGTTTATTACCAGGATTGGCACTGGCCCGCTTTTAATATTGCAGATTCCGCCATTACCTTAGGTGTAGTCCTGATGGTGGCGGAATCATTTGGCTTTGGGCGTTCGAAAGAACCTTATTTATTGTAAAGCTTCCGCGCCTTGCCTCCTTTATATAGGCAAGGCACGGGGCTATTTCAATAGGCCTAAAAGTTTTTGCCAGTCAAAAGATGCGCCGGGATCGTTTTTTCGCCCCGGTGCAATATCACTATGCCCTGTAATGCGTTGTGCCGATAGTTTGGGATAAGACTTAAGCAAAGTTTGAATCACTGATGTGAGCTGCTGATATTGCTGGTCTGTATATTCAACGTGTTCGGTGCCTTCAAGCTCTATGCCGATAGAAAAATCATTACATCGTTCTCGGCCTTTATAGTTTGATTTTCCTGCGTGCCAGGCGCGCTTGTCAAATGGTACATATTGAACGACTTCCCCTGTGCGCTTGATCAATATATGTGCAGACACAGTAAGTTGGTGAATCTCTTTAAAATAGGGATGTTTATTGGGATCAAGCTGGTTGCAAAACAGTTGATCTATATAATGGTTGTTAAATTCGCCGGGTGGAAGACTGATGCAGTGGATAACCAGTAATGAAATATCCGTTGGGTCGGGTCTTTCATCAAAGTTTGGTGAGGGTGTTCGGGTAATGTCTGTTAACCAGTGCAGGTTTATATTCATGAAAGTGGCAAACAAGTAAAAAACGAAAACAAAATTACAGTATACGGGCTAAAAAGCACTATTATTGGTCAAAACAGCAATTGGGTATAGTTCTCTTACGATAAGGACTAATGATTTTTTAAACGACACCAGATACATTGCCATGGACATTCAGCAGCAGATAAATGTAAATCCGAATACCGCAGAGGCTTTAGTCAGCGTTAAGGCCGTCTTTTATCAGTATTTTGAAGAATATGTCGACCATTGCTGTATGCGTATTGATCTTGAGTTTGGATTACAATTAGGCAAAAATCGCGAAAAAATAGATAAGGAAAATTATAAAAAACTGCTGGAATATCTACGTTCAGTACGGAAAGATATTAAGCAGGATTATTTGTTTAAAGTGAGCGCTGCTTTCGACGATAGTCCCCGGCAAGTTGTAAATAGCCTCAACAGGAAATTTGATTTTTCTAAAGCTTCGTTGGTCAATGATGATGTAGTGGAAGAAGACTATGCGGTTGCCATGATTATCCGCAATTGTGAACATTTGTTTCATGAAGAATTGAATAGTTTCAATAAACGGCTCGCAGTTCTACAGGGAAAGCATGCTATTGCTGATTGGCGAAATCCGATTTCGCCAGAAAAGCTGGTTCGTGCTTTGGTTGAAATTGTTAAACCGCTGAAATTAAATACGGATTGCCGGATTGCATTGTATAAAACATTTGAAGTTAATGTATTTAGTCATCTGGGATTTATATATCGTGAACTGATTAAACAGTGCGAAGCAGGCACAATTGCACGGATGCAGGAGCTAGAGCCACGCGTTGAGCAGTTGCCGAGAATGACGCAATTATATGAGTTGGGTGAGATTAAAGAAGAGGCTGAGCCGGTTGTTGCAAGCACTGAACAGATCGGTGAAGAGTTCAGGAGATTACAGAATAAGTTGGAGCTATGGCGTTCAATTCATAGCTCTTCTGCTTATGATCGAATTCCAGCTACGCAGAACACATGTTATGAGCATTTTGAAATAAAAAATGCATTGCAAGTTCTTCAACAGTTTGATGGTGAATCCTCTCTCCCAGATGAAAGGAAGCAGCAATCGTTAAAATGGCGAGTGATTAAAAAACTTGAGGAGTTAGATTTCAGTGATGAAGTCAGGAGTTTAGCCAAAGGTGACGAAGATACGCTGGATTTGGTGTCGTTGATTTTTAGCGAAATAGAGCAGGATGAATTGCTATCCAGCGTTTTAAAGTCAAGTATTTTGCAGTTAGAAATACCTCTGTCTGCGGCCATTTTAGGACGGTATAGTTTTTTCATAAACTCAGACAATTCCATCAGGCAGTTGCTTGATGAGGTATTCGCAGCCGGATTGTTTTTAAGTGTAGATGATCATGATGATCGATTAATGCAGGTGCGAATTGCAAGCATCGTGAACAGGATGACTAAAAATAGAGGTTTCGAATTCTCTGGCTGGACAGCAGAGGCGGGTGAGTTTTCGACTTATCTGAACAAGCAAAAACAGCGCAGTCAGATGGTTGAGGAGAATGCCAGGCAGTTGATGTGCAATAAAGAAGTGCAGGTTTCGAACAAGAAAGCTGTCGCTATGGTTATTGAGAATAGTATACAAGACAAAGAGTTGCCGGCAGCAATTGCTGTATTTCTGCGTGATGTCTGGCAGGATGTGCTGCTGGCTGCTTATGAGCGCAAAGAGGAAGAGCCAGAACGGTGGGAAAAATCAGTACAGGCGATGGATGAGCTGATTATCAGCGTGATGCCGCTGACAGATGACGATGAAAAAAAGCGGAGATTAAATTTATTGCCTGGGCTGATTGCAGAATTAAGAAAGGGCTTGAAACAAATTTCATACGATAAATCCGCGCAGTCGCATTTTTTTAAAGATCTCGCCGTATGGCACATTACCTTGATGAATAAAAAAGTAGCAACTGGTTATATTAATAAAAGCAGAGCTGTGCCTGTCAATAGAGCGGAGATAATAGCCGAAGTTGTAGCAGACAATATTACAGAACAGGTCAGCAATCTTGCCGAGGAAAGCTGGGTGGCATTCATTTCAGAATCCGGAAGGCAATGGGGAAAACTGGCTTGGAAAGGTGTTGACAACTGTATGAATGCTGGAGGAAGAGCAATGCATGGAGCAGCGAGGTGGTGTGTCGAGTCAAGAAACATGCTGTTTGTCGGTAAAAATGGTGAAAAAATACTTGAAATTCAAATGGACGAGTTAGCTGAAAAGTTGCGGCACGGACAGGCCGCTATTGTTAAAATGAATGAAAAAACAATCACTGAAAGAGCGCTTTCAAAACTAATGAATTTATGACGGATCAATTAAAAATTGCAGAAATAAAGCCATTTCTCGAAGAAGACATGGGTTCCGGAGATATAACGGCAGCCATTATTCCTGAAACAATGACAGCAGAAGCTGAAGTGATGACTCGGGAAAATATGGTTCTTTGTGGTCAAGCCTGGTTTGATGCGGTATTTAAGTATCTGGATGCTAACGTAAGTAT
Source organism: Methylobacter sp. (assembly GCA_028714995.1). Taxonomy (GTDB): domain Bacteria; phylum Pseudomonadota; class Gammaproteobacteria; order Methylococcales; family Methylomonadaceae; genus Methylobacter_A. Next base: position 9,426 of record JAQTLI010000031.1, read on the forward strand.
CAGCTGGCTGGCGGCTGAAGGCGATATGGTCAGTAAAGACGCAATTTTATGCAAACTCAGCGGCTCGGCAAGAAGTTTATTGACGGGCGAGCGGACGGCGCTGAATATATTGCAAACCTTGTGTGCTACGGCAACCGTTGCCAGGCAATATGCCGACGCTGTTTCCGGCACGGGCTGTAAAGTGTTGGATACCCGCAAAACTATTCCGGGACTGAGGAAAGCACAAAAATATGCGGTGGCTTGTGGCGGATGTTACAACCATCGGATCGGTTTATATGACGGTGTCTTGATCAAGGAGAACCATATCATAGCAGCAGGCTCCATAGCGAAGGCAATTCGGTTGGCGCGTGAACTGACATCAGTTCCTGTGGAAGTGGAGGTCGAATCTATGCAGGAATTGGCAGAGGCTATCGCGGCAAAACCTGACCGGATCATGCTGGATAATTTCAGCCTTGAAGATATGGCCGCGGCGGTAAAATTAAATTCTGGAGCCATAGAGCTTGAGGCTTCCGGCAATATCGACCTGGAAAATATCAGGGTCGTTGCCGAGACAGGCGTCAATTATATTTCCATTGGCGCCTTAACCAAGAATGTCAGGGCGATTGATTTATCCATGCGCATTAAGCTGGTGCATTAACATGGTTGAAAAATGCCTAAACATTGGTCAAACATATCAGTCACGGTGTTTTATGTAGTAGGAAGTTCGTGATGCCGAGCATCAAAATGCTTTTACAGCATGATGCTGGTGAACAGCATTAATCTCAAGCATTATTGAAATTCGAAGTCGCGCATAAACCGTTATTCCTTTTACAATGGCATTGCTATCGTGAAATAGCCATTTACATATACAGTCTCTCACCCCAGGAAAATTAATGAAAAAAATAAACATATTACTGGCAGCGCCATTGTTGTTTGGCTTGTCTAGCACCGCTGTATTTGCTGATACTCTGAAATCTGACAAAGACATTGTTGGCAGCTGGTTTTTGGAATATACAAAAAAGTCAGAAGACGCTGCAGAAAAGAAGCCTATGGGCATGACCTGGGTATTTAAAGACAGTCAATTGATCCAAAAAGATATTCCTCAGGTTAGGGGTGATACTTATGATGCTCCTGCTGTTGACTATGTTGTTGAAGATGGCTATTTAAAAGTCGGCGTGCTCGGCAGGGCGGGTAAATTTGATAATTACTCGGTGGTGGAAAAAACCGATACCACGATGACACTTAAAGACACAAACTACGGAAGTTACATGTACTTTAAGAAGAAGTAAGCCATTCGGCGGAGCGCCCTGCGGGGGCTGCGCCTTACAAGGCTAGCTTGCATATTGTAATTGAGTAATACTGTTGAGCTTAGGTAACAACTCATTTAACTGCACTGATTTCAAGCATGGAAACCAACTATTTTGATCCGGTGCAAACAGAGTTGCGCAAAGGCGTAAACCTGATTGAGGCCAGTGCCGGAACCGGAAAGACCTACGCCATAGCAATGCTGGTTCTTCGTTTTGTGGTTGAACAGGGCATAGCAATTGAAAAATTGCTGGTGGTCACGTTTACCAAGGCTGCAACCGAAGAGCTCAAGGACCGGGTGCGGTCCAGACTGGCCGAAGCCAGGCGGGCTTTGGGCGGGCACACCCAAAACATCGACAGCAATGTGCTCGACTGGCTGGAAAATCTCAATATAGAACCCGAGCTGGTTAAGCAGCGACTGGCTGTGGCGCTGCTGGATATCGACCAGGCAGGGATTTTTACCATCCACGGCTTTTGCCAGCGCGTGTTGCGCGAACATGCGCTGGAAAGCGGGCAATTATTTGATGCCGAATTGACCGGTGATCTTGAGGTTATCAAACAGGCTTGTGCGGACGATTTCTGGCGCAAGCAGATTTATAACCGTTCGGCCTGGGAAGTCGCGGTATTAACCGCAGACTATAAGACCCCGGATGGCCTGCTTGCCAGTGTAAATTTCATTGCCGAGCATGACAGTGTTTATCCGGCCAGTCAAAGTCTGGACGCTACACTATCCGAGCTGCAACGGCTGGCAGAGCTGGCGAAAGATAAGCTGGACGATGATGCAAGCTCATTGCGCGACAGGTTCGCGGACGAAAAATTCAAGGCCAGTTATGCCGACACTTTTGAGTTGCACTATGCGGCGCTAAAGGATTGGCTATGTGGCAATACCACACAGATTCCCCACGGCGACGCTTTTGCGTTGTTGACCGAAAATGGGCTGATGAATGCCTTGAATGGCATCAAATTCAGAGCCAATAAAACCCATACCGGCGACCAGCGTAAAGCAGACTATTTAGCTGCATTGGCGATAGATACCTCCGCTTTCGATGCGCTGGCTTCGGCGTTTAAACAAATCACCCTGGTATTCCGCAGAACCCTCCTGGATAGTTTGCGCGAGGACTTGGATAAGCGCCTGCAGCAGCTTAACGTGCTGTCATTTGATGATTTAATCACCCGTCTGGCTGAGGCGTTGCAGAGTGACAAAGGCGCGTTGTTGACTGCAGAGCTACAGCAGCGGTTTGAAGTCGCTTTGATTGATGAATTTCAGGATACCGATGATAGCCAGTGGTTTATCTTCTCTTCGTTATTCGCGGCCCCCAGCCAGTATTTATATCTGATCGGCGACCCCAAGCAGGCAATCTACAAGTTTCGCGGCGCGGATATTTATTCGTATCTGGACGCGCAAAAACAGGCCGAGCATCAATTTACGCTGGGGAAAAACTGGCGCTCGCATCCGCAGTTAGTTGATGCAGTGAATGCCTTATTTCAAAGAGATCAGGCGTTTTTGCTGGATGACCTGGAGTTTAAAAACGTCAAACCAGCCAAGTCCCCTGATGACGGCGAGTTGCATCAGGCAGGGCATGCAGTTGCGTCGATGGTGCTATGGCAATTGCCGGAAAGCGACAGCAAAGCAGGATACTGGACGGCGGGTAAGGCGGAGGAAGAAATCAGGAACGCCGTTGTCAATGAGGTGGTCGATTTGCTGAACAATGATTGCAGCCTGCAGCCTGCTGATAGGATCTTGCAGCCTAAAGACATTGCCATACTGGTAAGGACTAATGCTCAGGCCAGAGACTATCAGGCGGCATTGCGTGCGGCTGGCGTGCCTTCGGTATTAAACAGCACCGAATCGGTTTTTGTCTCGCAGGAAGCGGCTGATTTACATGCCCTGTTACAAGCTGTGGCTCACCCC
>JAQTLI010000032.1 GCA_028714995.1 Methylobacter sp.
AAAAAAGCTCACGCCTATGATTTTTTCAATATGCGCTATGTGGTTGCCGGTGCGGAAAAGCTGCAAGAAACTACCCGCCAAGTTTGGGCGGATAAATTTGGCATACGCATACTGGAAGGTTATGGCGCCACCGAAACAACGCCTATCACCTCTGTCAATACGCCCATGGACTATAAAGCGGGTACTGTGGGCCGGTTTATGCCATCTATGGACTACAAACTGGAGCCAGTCGAAGGTATCAAAGATGGGGGTAGGCTTCACGTCCGCGGGCCCAATATCATGCTGGGTTACCTGCTGGCCGGCAACCCGGGCAACCTGATCCCGCCCCAATCAATTTATGGCGAAGGCTGGTATGACACCGGCGATATTGTTCAAGTCGATGATGAAAATTTCATCACCATACGCGGGCGCAGCAAACGTTTTGCCAAAGTCAGCGGTGAGATGATCTCATTGACCGCCGTAGAACAACTGGCCACCAATGCCTGGCCGGATGCGCATCACGCCGCAACCAGTCTGCCGGATGCAAAAAAAGGTGAACAGGTTGTTCTGCTTACCACTCAAAAAAATGCGACTGTTGTTGCCCTGGCGGCTGCATCTAAAGGCGTGGCTCATATCAGTCTGCCCAAAATAATATTGATAGTTAATTCAATTCCGGTGATGGCGACCGGTAAAACAAATTACAAAGAGGTTACAGAGCTGGCAGCTGGCAAAGTAATAAGTACAGAATGGGTAGAAGACACCCACGTTGATCCGTAGGGCCAGCACACTGAATGGATGCAGTCGGGCCACATCGCCCCTACTCTACCTATATTCTTAAGTCACCAAACCAGCATGAATAAACAAATCTACCCCTTACTGATTGCCCAGTTCCTGTCCGCCTTTGCCGATAACGCTATTTTGTTCACGGTGATTGCAATGGTGATGCAGTCTACACAGCTGGCCAGCTGGTACGTTCCGGCCCTGCAAAGCGTGTTTCTGGTTGCCTTTGTATTGCTTGCACCGTGGGTTGGCGGCTTTGCGGATCATCACCCCAAAGCCAGAGTGCTGATTATTGCCAATCTGATTAAAGCTGCGGGCGCAGGATTATTGCTCTTTAATATAGAACCCCTGTTTGCTTATGGCATTGTTGGCATGGGTGCGGCCATTTACAGCCCGGCAAAATATGGCATCCTTCCTGAGTTGGCCGGGCATGAATTCCTGGTTAAAGCGAACAGCTGGATTGAAGGCTCCACCATTTTGGCCATCTTATTGGGTATGGTTATTGGCGCCAAGGTGGCTGATTACTCAATACAATGGGCACTGATAGGAACCATCATCATTTTTGTAATCTCCGCATTAACCACCCTGTTTTTACCGGTAAGCACCACAAAAAAAACGGCCCCTGCCGGTTCGAAAGTGCTCCTGTTTGGGCGGGAAATAGGCCTGTTTTTCACTACGCCGCGCTCGCGCTTCGCCATTCTAGGCGGCTCCTTGTTCTGGGCCGCTGCGGCAACGTTAAGAGTGATTATTGTTGCCTGGGCGCCGCTGGTTTTATTGTCAAAAAATGCGTCTGAAATTGCTGAACTGACCTTATTCCTAGCTATCGGCATCATCGCCGGATCAGCGCTGGTGCCGGGATTAATTCCGCTTGAACATTTACGCCGCGCCAGAATCCCCGCTTATTTGATGGCTTTATTCATTTATGGGCTGAGCCTGACCGACAGCATGTGGCCGGCCCGGTTAACACTGTTTTTCATAGGTATGATGGGCGGCATGTTTATCGTCCCCGTCAACGCCGCATTGCAGGAACTGGGGCAACAGAGTATCGGCAGCGGCAGCGCCGTCGCCCTACAGGGCTTTTTTCAGAATCTCACCATGCTGCTGGCGGTGGGCAGCTATACCTATGCCGCTTCACAAAATGTAGATCCTGTTTTAGCCATGCTGAGTTTGGGGATGCTGGTTTTTATGGCTACTTTTCTGGTGTCGCTGCACCTGCCGAATAATCACCCTAAAAACCTCACAAGTTCCCGTTAGGCCTGTTTGAACGGCAGCCATTAACCCACATCGGCCATGATTGCAGCGGATTTACCCCTGCTCTCATTGACTTTGGACAACAAAACTAGTCCGGCGATAAAAAACAATAACGTCGACAGCAATGACATCCGGTGGTCCCCATTGCTCCAGTAATTGATCAGTCCATAGCTCAATGGTCCTGCTATGGCAGACAAGCGATTGACCAATCCCCATAAACCTAAAAATTCTCCCGCCCGCTCGGCCGGCGAAAACTTGCTGACTAAGGCGCGCCCAACAGCCTGACTTGCTCCCATGGCCAGACCAATAATATTTCCGGCTATCCACATATGTACGGGTTTGCTGGCAAATAAAGCCACCATCACCGCAACAATCCAGATGAACAGAGTAATTGCCAGTGTAGGGACCGATCCCATGCGGTCTTGTAAATGCCCGCAAATAAAAGCGCCAACTGCAGCAGTCACATTAACAACCATAATCAGCACAATCAGTGACTGGGTATCAAAGCCCATGACTTCCTGCGCATAAATTGCCGCCAGAACCACCACGGTGCTAACACCTGACTGGTACACGCCCAATGTTATCAAAAACCAGAGCAGATCACGAAAACGCGCCGCTTCTCTAAATGTGTGTGCCAATCGGGCATAGCCTATCTGTAGACCTGACAGGCTCCGGTCCCAGGCGACAGGTACCGCCCTCTCGCGCAGCCATAGAAAGGTGGGTGCAGCCGTTAATGCAAAGATTGTAGCGGTGATTAGTAATGTAACGGGTACAAAATAGGTTTCCGGCAAGCCGTGTTGCTTGGCCCAGGTAATGTAGGCCAGACAAATTCCTAATGTCAGCAAACCGCCAAAATAACCCAGACTCCAGCCATAACCGGACATTCTGCCCATATTCTCCTCAGGCACTATCTCCGGCAGAAATGCGGCAATCAGGTTTTCGCCGCTGGCAAACATAATGGCTGAAAGGGTAACCAGCACCATTCCCAGCCATATATCGCCTGGACCAACCAGTGCCAGCAAGGCTGTTGATGCTATGCAGCCCGCCGAGGAAATCAGCAGAAAAAGTTTCTTGCAAGCCCGGTGATCGGCAATCGCACCTATCAACGGCCCGCTGATCATGACTATAAAATTGGCGATACCGATAGCCAGGGACCACAGCAGCGTCGATAAACCGGGAGTGACGCCTTGTGCCGCACCGGCAACCACACCAACAAAATAGGCGCTGAATATAGTGGTTTGCACCACGGTGGTATAGCCGGAGTTGGCAAAATCATAGAAAGCCCATGCCAACAATTCCTTTCGCCCTGCATTACCAATTAGTTGACTATTTTCGTCAGCAGACGGTTTATTCTGATCGCTATTCATATGGGAAGCCCACAACAAGTGTTAATAGTCGTAATCCTTCAATATTGAGGAAAAATATTATTGTTAATTAAAATGTAACCGTTCAGCTTCACTATGATTTAAATAATACCTGTCTAAACAAAAACATAGCATGAAAAACATCCTCTAAGCGCAGCAGATACTGCCCGGCTTTTTATTATTGTTCCTTTCCAGAAAGTAACGAACCTACCCAGCCGCCAATAAAGCATTCCACCAGCAATAAAATGTCATTCTCCACATCTTTAATACCGGCCACATCCCGCTTGCCAAGCAGGGATAAAATGCAAATCCCGTGAACACCGCTCCATAGTACACGCGCCGCTTGTTTGCTTTGTTGCGCTGAACATTGGGGAGCAAGTTTCGCAAACTGCGCTTCGACCCGACTAAAAACATGGTCGACTTTCTCCTGATACCATTCAGGAATCTCGGCATCCTGCACAAAAACCATGTTCCATTGATTAAAGTTATGACTGGCATAGCTTAAATAAATCCTGGCCAGTTCTGCTATGCATTGCCCTGGAGCGCAGTCTTGCACTTGTTGTAACTGGACAGCAATGTCATCGAGTGTTCTTGCTTTAATGTGCATGACCAAATCAGCCATATTGTTAAATACCATATAGATACTGCCGACGGTATAACCAATTTCCCTGGCAATTCTGCGCACGGTTAACGCCGAATAGCCCTCGTTGATGACTATGGCTTCTGCTGCATTCAGCACCATTGTCCTGATTTCTTCCAGACTGTGTTCGCTTCGCCTTGCCATATTGAGTATGCCTTTACTTGTACTTATGATGTCTTCATTTCACTATGCATATTATTTTCTGCAAAATATTTAATTAAGAACTCAACAAATGTCGCCAACTTGGCGGGTAGAAAGCGTCTTTGCAGATAAGTGGCATAAATGGCCAGCGATGGAATGCGAAATTTCGGTAAAATTTCTATCAGCTTTCCCTGCTCCAAATAATTCATCACCGATAATTCTGGCGCCTGGGTTATGCCCATGCCCAAAGCGGCCGCCTGACACAGAGCCCTGCCATTGTTTGAGGCAAAGTGCCAGTTCACCTTGATTTTAACCTCCTCACTACCTGCATTAAACACCCAATAATCTTTATGCGGGGTATCCATATAATGCAGACAACGATGCGAATTTAATTCATCAATGGTTTTCGGCTCACCGTATTCGGCGATATAGCCGGGAGATGCATAAGTGCACAGTCGGGTTTGGGCAATTTTTCTGGCAACCACGCCCAAATCAAGGCTATCCGTCACCAATATAGACAAATCAAAACTGCCTTCGCTTAAGTTAACCTGACTGTTGTGCAGTGTCATCAGAACCTTGACGTCCGGATACTTGCGTTGATAAGCATCAATCGCAGGCACCATATAAAGCCCGCCAAAATCAATGGGTGCGCTGATTTTTAAGGTACCCTTTACCTGCCTTCCCAGCTGGGAGGTATAATCCTCCAGCTCAGAAAAATCATCCAGCAGCTGTTTGCTGCGATAATAGTAAATTTTCCCCGCTTCCGTCATACTCACTTGGCGGGTTGTCCTGTTTAATAAGGTAACCCCCAGAGACTCTTCCAACTGGGCCATGTATTTGCTGATCATCATTGGCGAGATATTCATTTCGCGAGCAACCGCAGCAAAAGTACCCAACTCAACAATACGGCAAAATACCTGCATGTTATTCAATTTAGCCATATCCCCTCCTTTATAAACTTTAAGTTTATATTGTATAACCTATATCGCTATTTGAAACCCTACTTTATTGGAGTAGACTTCGAATTGGAGATAGTATGATTACCGCTTGGTTCTTTTCGTCCCTTAGAGATCAGAGCCAAGCGGTTTTTTATGGCCCAACAATTATAATAAGAGGTATTTATGAGCAAAATTCTTAATGAAGTTTTAGCAGCAAACAGAGATTATGTGAATGATTTCGGTGACAAAGGCGCTCTGCCTATGCCCCCTGGAAGGCATTTTGCCATCCTGACCTGCATGGATGCCCGTTTAGACCCTGCTAAATACGCGGGCTTATCAGAAGGCGATGCCCACGTAATCCGTAATGCCGGCGGCCGTGCCAGTGACGATGCCATCCGCTCTCTGGTCATTTCCTATAAGTTATTGGGAACCCGCGAATGGTTCGTCATTCATCATACCGACTGCGGCATGGAAACATTTACCGACGACGTTATGCGCGGCCTGTTAGGCAGCAGCTTAAAAACCGCCTCCATCGATGCCAGCGGCTGGCATGATTGCTGCGAAGGCCCCGGTTCTGCCGAAGGCAAATATATCGACTGGCTGACCATTAAAAATCAAGAAGAAAGCGTTTTGGAAGATGTGACCCGCATCAAGAATCACCCCCTGGTTCCTTCCGACATCCCAGTGTACGGATATATTTATGACGTTAAATCAGGTCGATTGATTGAAGTGCCTGCTGCAACAGAAGCCGGCAAAATCAGCTAAAAGCAATTCAAATATGCTCACGTCTCAGGATGTGAGCATGGCTTACCCTATCCGCAGTACCCAAACGCAACTTGCGTACCTCTTATAAAAGTCTAAAATCCACTTTCCGGCTTTATTTACTTCCCGTTACGACCTAACCTTGCTCATGAATAACGAACTGCTTTCCGTCGTTGATGAAAACGACCGCATCATCGATACCCGTCCGCGCCATATCATCCATTCGATAGGCCTTAGACACCGCGCAGTACACATATTGGTTTTTAACGAGCAAGGGCAGTTATTCCTGCAAAAACGCTCCATGAAAAAAGACCTGAATGGCGGCCTCTGGGACACCTCAGCGGCAGGCCATGTTGACGCCGGTGAAGATTACGACATCACCGCCATCAGGGAAATTGAAGAGGAACTGGGCATCAGCGCCCACACGTTGGAGCCGCTATTCAAATTACCCGCCACAGCGGATATCGGCATGGAGTTTATACAGGTCTACCGTTGCATTCATAACGGCCCGTTTAATCTGGCGCCCGACGAAATTGACGATGGCGACTGGTTTAGCGTCGATGAAATATCCGGGCGTATCTCGGCGGATGACCAGCGCCTGACCAAAACCTTTAAAACCATCTGGCGAGAATTCGAGACATTAGCAATATGATCAGTCGCCAACAACTGAACGACTATTACCAGGCCCTGCTCCGCCCTGAGGCCTACGCCGATTATTGCCCTAACGGACTGCAAATAGAAGGCACCGAACAGATCAACCGTATTGCCTTTGCCGTTTCCGCAAGCCGCGACTCTATCAATCAGGCTGTCGAAAACAAGGCTGACGCCCTGGTCGTTCATCACGGCCTGTTCTGGACATTTCATGGTGCCAAAGCATTAACCGGCTCTTTTGCCAAACGGGTTTACCCGCTGGTAAAAAACAGCATCAACCTGTTCGGCTATCACTTGCCGCTGGACGGTCATCCCGAAATTGGCAATGCCGCAACCCTGGGTCAGCTGATTAATTGCACGCAACAACAGCCATTTGGCGACTACAAAGGCTCGGCGACCGGCATCAAAGGCGTGCTTGAACAGCAGCTAACGCCGTCCGAGCTGCAACAAAAACTGCAAGCCGTACTAAACCACAACGTCATTCTGGCGACGCCGGATAACAAGGCATTGATTAGATCAGTCGGCATTATTACCGGGGGAGCAAACAGCGAATGGCGCTTGGCTGAAAAGGAACAGCTGGATGCCTATATTACCGGCGAGATCAGTGAACACGACTGGCATGAGAGTCAGGAGGCAGGCATACACATGTTTGCCGGCGGCCACAATGCCACTGAACAGTTCGGCATCAAGGCTTTGATGGAACAAACCCGAAAGCAGTTTGCGATGGATTGTTTTTTTATCGGCAGTGAAAATCCTGCCTAGTGATGGCGGAGCGGACGGGGCTCGAACCCGCGACCACCGGCGTGACAGGCCGGTATTCTAACCAACTGAACTACCGCTCCGCAGTTCGATCCGAGTATTTTATAAGATTACCTTGAACTGTCAAGCATTAAGGCCTGATACTGGCGCCTTGACTCTCTTTTAGGTCCTAACACAAGCCACTCAAAAATAGATTAAACTAGAATCGGTGATATATACACCCGGGGGATTTAATGAGCGTATTAAATCGAGACAGCGAAGACCACAAAATTCATGTCCAGGTCTTATTTCCCCATATTGGAAACTAACCTAGCCCAAGCAATGCGTTATTTAATTACATTATTTCTTATCTTTTTATTAAATGTTGCTGCTGCAGATGGCTTTGATGACATAGTTTTGGCCAGGAACAAACCTGATCCTGTTGTGCAGTTGACCGTTAAAGAACGCAAGTGGTTAGCTAATCATAAAAAGATCCGTATCGCTTATGACGATTCGTTACCGCCCTATAGCTTCCTCAATGATTCGGGACAGCCTGAAGGCATTGCCGTCGAAGTCATGAATACCCTAAGCAAACGGTTAGGCATTAAATTTGAAATTTATCCCAATGCTCCCTGGAACAAATTATATGAAGCAGCTGCTGCACATAAAGTTGATGTAGTCGCAACGATGGTCAATCGACCGGATCGCAGACATTGGTTTAACTTCACGCACCCCTACCTGAAAAAATCATTGGTTATCATGACCAAAAGGGATAACGTCACGATCAAAAATCGCGCCGATCTTGTGGGAAAAACAGTCACGATGGTTAAGGGGTACCAATATACAGACCAGGTTATAAAAGAATTACCTTCAGTCACCCCCTATTTTGTAGGCTCTATGCTGAACGGGCTAAAGGCAGTCAGCACAGAAAAGGCCGATGCTGCCATTACTTTTATGGCCACAGCCAATTATCTGCAAACAAAATATCTTTTGACTGATCTGAAAATTGCAGCCTTTTATGACAGCAATAACATCAATGAAAGCATTAATGAAAGCATTGCCGTACGTAATGACTGGCCGACTCTGACGGCCATTTTACAAAAGGCACTGGATACATTAAGTGAAGAAGAAATGCAGAATATCCACGCTAAATGGGTTCCCAGTATTAAACCCACAACAGACCATGAACTGATCTGGAAAGTGGTTGCAGCTTTCATAACTGTATTGGTCTTATTACTGCTATGGATTGCCCGGGTTCGCAGACAAAACAGAAAAATAAAACTTTCAAAAACCGAAATTCAGACCACCAACAAAATCCTTCAAACATTGAAAACCGACCTTGAGCATCTGGTCTTAAAGCGCACCGCTGAGCTGAATTCCAGCGAACATAAATTCCGTAGCCTGGTTGAGAATCTGCGTAATGAATACTTTTTTTATCAGCGCGATTGCGAAGGGATATTCACCTACATCAGCCCTTCGATGACTACCATACTCGGATACACTGCAGATGAGTTTATGACTCATTATCATGAGTATCTTACTGATAACCCGATAAACCTTAAAATTAATGAGTACTCCAAACGGTGTATCCAAGACATGCCCAATTCACCTTTCCAGTTAGAAATATACAATGCACAGAGAAATATCCATTGGCTTGAAGTGACAGATACCCCTGTTTATGATGAATACGGCAACTGTATAGGCGTTGATGGCATTGTGCATGACATCACTGTACGCAAACAGGCTGATGATCGCTTAATCTGGCTATCTAATTACGATGAGTTGACCGGCCTCGCTAATCGCCGGTTATTTGCCGAGCAGCTTCAACAGGCCATCAATATGGCGCACCGCACTAAATTTTCAGTTTCACTTTTTTACCTGGATCTGGATCGCTTCAAGTTTGTCAACGACAGTATGGGGCATGCTGTTGGTGACGAAGTATTAAAAGAAACAGCCAGAAGAATTTCCTCCACTCTGCGTAATTCCGATATAGCCGTCCGCCTTGGCGGGGATGAATTCGCCCTATTACTACCGGAAACCGATGCTGATGGAGCGGCGCCGGTTGCCGAAAAAATCCTGAAAAAATTACGGGAACCTTATATTTTTGAGGAGACGGAGTTTACTCTGGGCGCCAGTATCGGTATTGCTGTTTATCCCCAGAATGCCAATAGTGGCGAAGCCCTGGTTCATCTTGCCGATACTGCAATGTATCACGCAAAGCAGGAAAAACTGGGAGTTTCCTTCTATTCCGAAAGTTTGCAGCAAAAAACACTATAGGATAATCAAAGAGCACCGGGGTCAGGTTCTCGGTTGATGGGCTTCATGCTTGAGTCCATCCTGTGAACTACCTCAATTCGCCATTTTGGTAAATCTTCTCAACATCGATCAACTTTTGGCCGAGATCGGGTGGCGCAACAAAAACAAACAAATTTCCGTACTTACGTTTGCTGAGGATCTTGAATTGATCGGCCAGCTTTAACAAATCCGTCCTGGCCGTTTGATAGCTGATTTTATGCGCGGACTGGTGTTCTTGAATGCTGTAAATGGCATTGGGATGATCCAGCGCATGGCGCAGTATAGCTAACTGCCGATGATTTAATTGCCCTTGCAGCACCGAGCCATCCAGCCGTTTTTCTATAGAATGCAGTTCCGTCGCTTTTCTTTCAAGATGTTCATGCAGCGCATTGATTGCTTTCTTGATCACCTCCAGCTGGTGAATAATAAAATACGTCAAGTCGTTGTCATCGGTTTCGGTGTACAGATAGGCTCTACCGTATTGTGCCGGGGCTTGTTTAATGATTCGGGAAATAGAAATAAACTCCATCAGCCAATACTGTTGATTTGCCATCGACCAATAAAACAGCGCCCGTGCTGTCCGGCCATTGCCGTCAATAAACGGATGATCGTAGCCGATCATAAAATGCAAGATAATCGCCCTGATTACCGGGTGGATAAACTCTTTACCGTCCAGGTCATTAGCAAATCGGCATAGGTATTCGACTCTTTTAGGCAGTTCCGATGCTTCTGGCGGCGTATGCAACAAAACCGATTCAGAGGCATCGACCACATGAATATCGTCGCCAGCATCCCGGTATTGCCCCGCTTTGTTTGCATCGTCCAGCGTTGCCTCTGTTAGCAAACGATGCAACTGCAAAATCATCGCCGGCGTCAATTTTTCCTGTTTATATTCCCGGATGAACTGCATTGCCTGATAGTTGTTAAAGATCATCTGTTCGCTGTGATCTTTAGGCTTTTTGCCTTGCCTGAGCATTTCTTTCGCGACATTTCGGGTAGTTGACGCTCCCTCCAATTGACTGGAGCTAATCGCTTCTTCAATCAGCGAGCTGACCAGATAAGTATCTCGGGTGTGCGGGTTGGTGATCGGCTTGTCCATGCCGATACGACCGGCAGCATTTTGATCGATCCAGTGCAAATCCCTGTAAATGCTATCAATCATGCAAAACTGAAATTGCACTCCGGATTTGCTGGTGAAAGGCAGTTTTTTATAGAGCGTTCTCCGCGCAAATTTTAAAACCAGCCAATAGTCTTCCGACGTCCAGCCCTCCGGCGGTTGTAGATGGCGTAATTTATCCCAGTGCAAATAACGGCCTTCAACATCGGTTGGTCCTAAGTTCGAGCCGAATAACCTAGCGAATTTATTGCCATCGGCATTTGAAAGCAGAGGCCCTAAAGCAGGAGGGGATAGCGGCAATTTCATGGAGGACGCCTTAATTACTAATTAATAAAAAATTAGTATAATGGTTTAATTACAGCTTTGTACTAATTTTTCAAAAATTAGTACAAAGAATACCACTGACTTCATATCCAACTGCACCGCTAAACGGGATAAATAGGTTAAACAGTTTAATTACTATCTCCGCACTGCGTCCCGGTTCCGGGGTAAAATTACGCATATAGGAAGTCGAGTTGTGGATATTTTCGTTGAGCATGTCCTTGCCTTTTGCGAACAGCAGCATCTCGGAATCGCCAAAACTCGCCACCCGACATTGCGCGTCCAGGTTCAGCAACAGATAACCGGGTGTGTTTGAGTCATTTCCGCCTGCATAATTTTGCGCTTTGCCCCCGGTCAATCGCGCGTTGGTTGACCAGTCGTTTTTCATAACTCAGTTGTAAGCCGTAGCATAGCGGCGGCATACGGGGGACGTTGCAGCCCTGATCACCCGCGCCGTAACTGTTTTTTATCAACAGAAACACGGTTTAGGCTTCAAAGCCTTTGAAGGTGGCGGTGGCTTGACGGCTTTCCAACACGAGGAGCAGGTTGCACCCACTGGACAAGACACTTCTATGGTCTCGTTATCCCTGTTAAACACAGAGCCGTTTCGTTGCTGGTAAATGTAGTCGCTGACCCAATTGTGGAAAAGATTCAACTCCGCCGACATCCAGTCGGCATTGTAGCGGTAGTCCAGATCCAGGTTATTGGACAATTCCTTGTTTAGGTTGGCATTGCCCAGTTCATAGCTGTGCGTGGCCTCATGAACGCCGTTGGAAAACAATTCCTGTATCTGCGGTGCACGTTGCGAATGAGTAAAGGCCAGATTAACCTGATGCGGGTCGATGATGTCCCACAACGCCGAGGCAAATCCGCTGATAGGACGAAAGGTCAGGCTATTACCATTTTCCGGCGCGATGGTTTGCCATTCTCCATGAGCGCCAAGCTCATAAGTGACAGCGCCTATTTTGAACGATTCGACACCAAACAAGCCATAGGAACCAAGGTCGGTACGCGGCACCAGCGCTTCTTCGCCGATGGCTGAGAATTGGCTGTTGACCAATTGAAAGCCCAGTACGTCGTTTAATATTCTAGCTCCAGGCGGCTTTCATAGGATTTATTAAGAAATCTTGAGGCAGGCGTGCCGTTGTTCATCTCGACGTGCTTGTAGTCGGCATAGCCGAATTTCATGCGCAGTTTTTCTGCCTTAGCCCTCGGTTTCCACTAACGATTAACTACGCAATTGCGTCATCAGATCTTCAGCTAAGCCTTTTACTTCACCCAGGGTAATAATAACTAGTCGTCCAATGCCGTCATCAGAAGTTCTTACCGGTAGCCGCGTTATAGAATAAAGCCTTCCAGCTGCCCCTTGCACCAAGTAAGGGTTGGTTTTGCTCAAGCGTGTAAACCATGCCTTTTAAGCGGACCAATTGTTTAGGATAGCGGGCGATCAGATAGTCCAAAGCTTTTTGTAGTCGTTCCCACGGTAGCCGATGCTCAAGTTGCAAGGTGATGCTGCTAAAACCATGATCGGGTAAATTGGACAGCTCAGTATCGCGCAACCGACTGAGTTTCTTCGGAAAGCTGAGTAGTACATGGGGGGTCAAGTACGCCTTG
>JAQTLI010000033.1 GCA_028714995.1 Methylobacter sp.
GATCCCTAAGTTGAATGCTGCCAACAAAACATCGGCTGCGATAAAAGCCGCGATGCTTGGATTACTGTAACGCTATCTCCAGGTTTATAATTCTTGATACCTGAAAGTTAGTAAAACCAGGCATTAGAGCAGCCAAAGTTTCATAGTATTTGACTTTACTTGTTAACCACATTATCCGGCATGGCTGTTTTGAACGATACCCAAGCTAGGCAAATTCGAATAATCCAACCTTTTGTATTGATAGGTCTTTAGCTGCCAGTACGGGTTGTGACGTAATTGAAGTGCGTGAATAGAATCTTCACTTCAACAGCATCTTAAATTCCCGATGCCAGCGAGCCAGTTGTTCGTGATAATGATGCGATTCATATTTCGGACCGTTATAGAATCTGGCAACGTTACGAAAGTCTGCATCCCCCGGGTCGGTTTTTTTAACTTCTTCTTTCTTTCCACAAAGAAAGCGTGCCACGAATTTCACCTGCTGATCAGTGGGTGCAGTAAAAAGTTCAGCTGCGGATGCAGCACCGACCTGCTCGTAATTACTGCCCATAATCTGGCCCAGCCCCATGCTCATGGATTGCATGCGCAGTTCCTCCAGCGCTGTACCCGGATGGTCTTTATTGAGACGCGACAAATAATGTTGTTCGAATCTCGGTCTGATAATACCGGACGTTTCCTGACGGATAATCGCCAAAATCCATTCAGGGCGAACCGTAATACCTTTTTCCTGCACGACTTGCTCGGATGCCGTTTGCGCCATGACTCCATATCGATTGAGAATACCCTTACAATCCAGAAAACGGCTTTTATGCAATGCGTTCAGGTGAAAGATCGCATCGTCAAAGTTACCGACCATAATCTGACCGTTATCAATCCTGACCAGCGTAACACTCAGCATTTTTTCTAAAGTTGCTAAAGTCAATTTAGCATCCGGGATCGAAGTAATACGGGCTTGTGCGGTGTTCCACTGGCAATCGTAACAAACAGCATTGCGGGTTATTGCAGGATTGAGATTATTTTCCACTTGAAACTGCGCAACCGCACGATTAGTACCGCGGCCAAAATCGCCGTCAATCGAGAAAGCTCCAGTTGATGAGGTTGAATAGCCTAAAAAAATCAGCAATCTCTGTATAGCTTTAATACCGTCTTCTCCCGCAGAAGTTCGAGTTAGCGTAGCATCGCCGTTCAAAAAACGCTGCAGATCAGCACGCCACAACGAATCGTCATCATCGGGATGGGTAATAATCTGTTTAATGTGAGGATCGTTAATTAGATTTTCGATAGCCATAAATTCAATCTCCAAGGTTGGTATAACAATATGCTGCGCATTTTCCGGTCAGGAAATAATGCTGAATCTATTTCAACTCTCCGGACGAACAATCAATTCAACATAGACATGATTATTCCAGTACATCCCAATACATCGTTGGCAAAACAAAAGAGCTCTCCGGTATGCTCAACCTTATAGCGACCGCCCTGTTTTGCAATCTTGAAATCAGTTGGATCATTTCACACAGAGATAAAGGCTGAACGAAATTCTGAACTCGAATTACTCGGCCAATTTGCTGTCAATTAAAGTCCAGATTTTTTTTGGCGCTTCATAACTGCTCAGCATTGACCATCATTTCATCAGTCGATTGACATGGTGAGAGAATTGTCCAGCGTTAGGTAATGTCAGCGGACAAATATCTTAGTTTATTGGCCAAGCGAATGATATTTTGCTCATCCTCGACTGGCTTGAAGAGCTGCTCTGCAATACTGAATCCCAGGCTACGATAGCTTTCAAACTGATCTTCACCATAGAACTGATCGCCTGTAGTTTCGTGCGGAAAGTTCGGATGAGCCGCTTTATATTGCATGACAGGCGTATCTTCATGACCATTCATGGATGCTTTTATATAGATCAATATGCTTTCGAATTTGGAACCATATTCATTGGTAGGGCCATCTTCATAGGTAATTTTACCGACGGCACAACGGCTGCGGCTCCACGCCGATTGAACTTCCGGATGAATCGAACGTACATCGATTTCGATGGTCGCTTTTAGGTCAACCTTACACATCCGTATTAAAGTGCCCAAGCCTTCGAATTGTAGATTGGGATCGCATTCACCATCGCTGATGATAATCACTTTACACCGTCGTTTAACAAGCTCGTAAGCTGCCATATTTTCAAAGTGCCCGCCATCTGAAATCGCCAAATAATTGGATTTCTCGTTAGCAACGCCGAACAGTTCTTTTAAAAGATACCAAAGACTGAATGTGGGCGATGGCTGTTGGCAGCTTGATTTGCTTGGATTGGGAAACCACCAGCCCAGTCGCGCATTAAACAGCGTCATCAAAAAAGCTGTGGCGGACGAGGTGTGATAGCCCATGTTGGGGCTTGCCGCCGCACCCGAGACAGAAATCGCCTGTCCCAGGGAGGGCTGGTCATGCTGCCCACCAAACTCTTCAGTGGATACATAGCCTATTTCCTCCGTGTTGCCTGCTTGATCCCTCTTCGGATAATGGCTGCCGCAAAATAGTGGATTCAGCGTAAAAATGGCGCTGTGGCGGGTATGCAGCGCGAGGTCACTGGAGCCGCCCAGATTCAATGCGCAATTGACGATATGTAGCGGCCACTGTGGTGCTTGCTTTTGCTCGGGGTCGACCAGTTTTGCCAGCGGCAGATCGTCATCGTCGTCGAATCCGCTAAAATTTTGCGGCTTGCGTTGGCCCGGACGGAAGCGGGTCGCACCCAGATAACAGCGCACCAACCGATTGCGATAGAAAGCATTGAGACTAAATTCGTTAATATCAACACGCCAGGTAAGCAATAAAACGCAAACAATACAGCCCACAATCATGAACCAGACAACATTAGAATTTGCCTTAGTCAGCAATTTCCAGTGCGTGTTGTATTTTGGGATATTATCTTCTGGCGTTGGCTCGGGAATTCTGGCTTGTACTGCGCTGACATTAATCTTGACATCAGATTTTGCATCAATTTGTAAATCCAATCGCTTGTCACTTTGCTCGATATTGCCAAGCAAGGTCGTTTGAGATATTTCAAAAGGTTTATCTTCAGGTGCTGAATTAATTGCAATAGCCAGATGTAAAACCATCGATATCGCAATTAATAAGCCGGCAATAAAGACGAATGGCGCAACTTTTGCCACAACTTCTTTGAGTCTTGTACTCATTCCATTATTGGTTGTACCACTAGTAGCAGCCGATTTTCCGGCAAACAATCCTGCCAGCGTTGTTCCAATCCAACCAGTGCTTAACTCCTGCCAATAATCGCCGTAACATAGCATAGCGCTCCATAAGGGGCCGTAAACAGCGACGACAACAATCACCATCCAGCCGAATCCATAGATTGCAAGCCAAGCGGCAAAACGTCCCCACCACTCATACACATCCTCGCTCGATTGACGACCCAATATGCCTATCAGCATTACAACCGTGAGTGAAAATGCAAATAATATCAAAGGTGGTATCCATACAAAGGCATACCATTGACCTGCCTTTCCCGCCAATTCCGCCATATCTGGCTTCCAGATGCTGAGCAGCAACATGATAACGGAAAGTAGAGCATGCAATACCACCATTGCTGGAACCGCAGCCACAAAGGCGATGAAAAAATCTTTAACGCGGTAAGTTCGAATCGAGCAAAATGAAAGCAGCCAGAGCGAAACGAAGACAACTGAAAGCGAGAATGGCCATTGCTTCCAGGCCTGCGTGAAGAAACCGCCAAAAGTATCCAGCTTTGCAAATTTACAAGCAGTAACCTGAATATCGCAAGGTTGATGGACAACATCATATAGAAGCTGTCCCTTAAGGATGAACGCGACCAGAAAACCCACGACCATTATCGGAAGCACCACACCCCACTGCACCCAAAACTGAGTGTAATTGATTTCTTTCGGCGCATTGTCTCCCCGCCAAAAGAGTTTAAGCACTTGCAGTGCAACCGGTTGCAGAAAAAAGCCGGCTATAACCAATAATATCGCAATAAAGCCGGCAATATACGGATTGACCTCATTAGGTGCGAACAGGTCATAATTGACGGAAGCGCAAATGCCCCATGCGACCAGCAGGCAGATGATTGCAACGGCAAGCCCAGACAGCCAGTTCTCGATATTGAGAAACGGGCTTTGGGGACGATTCAGCCGTAACAGGTTACCGGCAATGCCAACCACTGCCAGAATATATAGAAAGATTGTCGCCCAGTGTATGGCACTGCCATCAGACCAATTTTCGAAAGCGTCAAACAGTGGTCGAGGTAGTAGAAGTAATACCGCAATGGTTAGAATGACCATGAGTTGAATCAACAACGTATTGCGCAACCAAATAGTTCCGATCGACCATGTATCCGCGCTCAAAATGCTAAATCGGGGCGAAAGATAATTGGAATAACGACGCAAATGGTCGATGGATGCTTTCCAATCGGAATTTTTACATAGCCAATCAGTCTCTGGTGGTTGCCAGTCAGGCTTAGGCGGGTAGTTATTTTGCCTGGCTTCTTCGTTACAATCGGCGGTGCGCTTACAGTTGGCGCTTAACCAGGCGCCGATATAACCGCCGCCAGATACAGTTGACAGGTAATCGATCTTCTTGAGCAAGTCGCATTCTTTGAGCGCTTCAAGCACACCCAATCCAAAAGTGGCGCTACGAATGCCGCCGCCGGAAAATGCGAGTCCAACCAGATTGCCTGGTGCTTGAGTAGTATCGCCGGATGGATAGGCGCCATCGCGGCGCGCCCGGATGTGCTTGAATTCTTTCTCGTAAGCTTTTTCCCAGTCCAACCTTACCGCGGTTTTATCATTTTGAATTCCAGTGTTATCGTTCATGATTTCCCCTTTTTTATTATTATGTAGATTGGATTCAGGCAGACTTGGTCAGGCCGCAACTGTCTGATAATGCCTTACAGAATTTGCTGCTCAATTAGTTTGCGATAACTTGTCATGCTATCCGTTCAAATTCTTTCCACCAAAACTATGGCCTGTAATCCATATGGGTTGGCCGTATCGATGAGCTTTTTCTAATGCCTTGGTAAATTGGCTCCAAACGGAATCCAAGGCTTTGTCAAAGCCTTTATGCACACGCCCATTCGGAGTATTGTGAAAATCGATACCGGCATTGGTGAGCCAATCTTTAAATTTTTCGGTACCACGAATGGAGATGACAACAGCTGTGACGTTATGAGTAATAAAGAGTAGGGTATCGGTCGCAGCAACATTAATAAATTCGGAGTTAAATCCTTGTTCCTGGAGTTTATTTTTGATTTTTTCTTTTATGGAAAACTGAGTATTGTTAGGTTCAATACTTAAATTAATCATTGCTTTTCTCCATTTTTGAATTGATCATCCATTAACCGCCGATAACTGGTGGCATGATGCTGGAGTAAAAAATCCTGGTTATCGCCTATTGGGTAGGATTCCCCACCTCTTTCAGCTCCAAATACCGGAATGAGTTGACCTGTCAAGGTATAGTTGAGGGATTTGGCAGTGGTTTTGGCGAGTTTTTCGCTGTTTTTAAAGTATTCATCAAGCGACAGGTTGATACCCTTTTTAGCGAATTTTTTTGCAATACGATCACCTACGTTTTCTGCTAAGCCGCCTCTTATCCTTGTTCTAAGCTCAGTGATTTTTGCCGCTTCCCGAGATGAGAAACGCTGTAGAGAACTGCCAGTACCGGCATTATCTTCTTCAACGCCTTCGGCTACATCGGTAATAGTTTGCAAGCTGAGCGGGACTTGCGGCACTGGGTCGCGGTCATTGTTAATGACATAAGCCATGTCCTTGGTAATCCTGGCAAAATCTTCTGAATATTGCTGATTGCCCGGTTTTGGTTGGGCAAAGACATAGGATTTCAGTTGAATAGTATTTCTATTACTTTTGTCATCGATACCCGCCAACTTTAGGTTTAACTTATAACGATCCTGCGGGTCAGTGATTGCATAATAAAGAAAAGAATGCACCAAGGTTGCAATAGCAGCGCCTTGGCTGTGGCCGGTAATAAACAGCCTGGCATTATTGGGCAGATTGAGTTTGCGAAGCTGCGCCAATACCCCTTTATCTTTCTCAAAAAGCAGCGTAAATGCGGCATAGGCAAACCCCACATGTAATTCCGATTTGGGGGTGGCAGCAAATAGTATGGGTAGAACTTTGTCTTTTGGGTATTCAATGCCCGCATAGGCAGTTGTGCTGGTGACGAAAGCATCAGCTAATATGCTGTTAATCTCACCCACCGTGCCACGAATGGCAATGGCATAGTTTTTTGGTTCGGTCTCTGATTGTACTAATAACCAAGCGTTGTTGAATGGACCAAAGCCATTTTTTTCCGGGTTATTAGGCTCTGGGTCAGAAACCGTTGACGGCCAGTTTTTATTCCATTCCGTGTTGCCAGGATGCCTGCTGTCATAAATAATCTTCCAGCCTGAAGGTTTGGCCTGGTATTGGCGATTGGATTTTTTTTGCGGATTGCTCCGGTCATCCTGATTATTGAGTTCAATACAAAACTCCAGAAGATGTTTAGCCTCAGCAGCTACAAAACCACCGCCGGGCAGCGAAGTTGCCGGATTTTGTAAATCCCGTTGGGATAATCGGGCATTGGATTGAGAGGAAGCATTAGAAGATGTAGTTAGCATGCACCCTACTAAGAATGCCAATGGTAGTGATCTTATGAGTTTATGCATGACTTTTTCCTGTTATTATTTTAGGGTTGAGTAACATTGGCATCGTTGCGTTGGATCTAAACACATCATTCAGCCCGTTCTGTGGTATGACGGGTGAGAACACCTGCCGCAGACTGTATAGATCGAGCCACCGCTTCGTTATTGAGCGCCTCCCCAGGAAGGCCGCCATGGATGGATTTTTCGACTACTCCAGCCACTGAAGACTCTGCACCGTAGGCCTTAGCCGCTATGTCCTGAAATTGATCGGTGGTGATCTGTAAAACAGCTTCCAATATTTACCACTTTCAGCGCCCGCTTTTCAGTTAAGTCTGACATTTAGTTTTTAAAAACAGTAACATGGATATTGCTTCTGTTTAATTTTGATGCTCTTTTCTCACAAATCTGGCAAATTTTGCACGCTTTTTGACATCTCTAAAGAAATTATTCTGCATCCGGCTAAAAATAAAATGCAAAACGATAATATAATCTTCAACATTCTCATTTCCCCATCAGTCTTGAGGAGTTTTTCAATACATAAATCAGAAGTACTCCCAACTGAGGATTATCTTTGTTGAGAATGGTTACTCTTACAGCATCAATATCTGCTTCTTCCAAGTTAATCTTATGCAATCTGGCGTAAATCAGCAGCGCAATCCGTAAACTCTGATTTTCCTCGCTGAATAAACTATTGGCCGTATCAATGGCATCGCCAATAATGGCAATTTGGAATATAGTTTTCAGGGTATTGTTGAGAATCTCTGGATTTTTAGCCTGTTTGCCACTTTTGATCAGCTCAATTAGTTGGTCTAACCGCCGGAGAAAGTCCCACACATTGATGAGATCGGAAACGATTGCGGCAGGGATTTCAATCAGATCAGGAATGATACTTGGAACAGTGCGGATATTTCCTAGCTCGCCTAGAATCAGCTTAAAAATCCGCGTCAAGGTATACACCAAGTCTGTGAACAACTCACCACTATGGATCAATCCAACAACGGCTTCGGCTTCATCAGGCCTCAACGGTGATTGCTGTCCGGCTTTTTTAACGGCTGCATTTTCCAGAGCATAGCGAATCTTGGCATTTTCCAGTAATGCCTGTGGCAGCTTGTGATCTACAACAATGCTATGCGCCAACATTGTGGCAGTTTCTTTGTCGATACCCAGTTCGCCAAGATAGCCTTGTTCATCAGCCAAGATGATAACCTGAGCCAATTCGGTTTCATTCACTGCGGGAAAAGTCCCTGGTTTATCGAAATGTTCTAAATTTTCTTTGAATTGCTTAAAAAACAGTTCCGCGTCCGCATTGTTCTGGGTGTTTGCAAGGATCAGTGTCGAAAGATTATTGAATAACATCGCCATCCTCGTTTTTCTTATTGTTGTAAAAGAGATTGTGGTCGAAACGACAAATATCGGTTGCTCTCGCTATGACTGTCTTCTGTTACTAATATATGAATATATAAAGCGTATGGCTCAGCCGTCAGCGTTTTCTCTAGAGGCCGCTCTGCGTCGATATCTTAGTCAAGCCATTGATGTCTCAAGTTTAAGAGGGTAACCAAGTTCTTGCTGAATGGCGTCAGCGGTGTCTTTATCTTTTGCAAAAATAACAATTCGACCTGACATACCTTCACCCTCGTCTAGAGATACATAAATATCGTAACTCGAAAAATCGGCGGCTTTTATAACCATGTAAACAATTTGTAAAGATTACCGACCTTTCACTGACTGTCCGGTTTTGGCTGTAAAATGCCCATACCTTGTCAGATAATCTATCTCTTCAACCATAGTTTGACAGTACAGATTTCGAACTAAATACACAATATGTAGGAATACTTATTTGAACTAACTCGAAAAATCAGCTGCTTTTAAGAACATGTAAACAACTTGTAAAGTTTCCCGACCTCTTAATGACTGGTTCGATTCCGTCCAAAAATGAGTAAAAACCGACAAATAATTCATTTTTTTAAGAATTGAATGACCGATGATCAATTTAAAATCGCTTACTTTCCAAAAGATATTATTCTCCACGCTGTTATTTCCGGCATGCCATTTCCATCGAGACCTTGAATAATTTCTGGAAGAAAGGGGGCGTTAAAGTGGATCCGTCAGCCTCAATCGCTGGGTTGTCAGGGAAGAATGGGTTACCTCTATAAAGCTGTCGGTACCATAGTTTTTATGCTCTCCGAATACTGTGATGATGTGACGGCTACAACTTATGCTGAGTTGGAAAATATTAACATCTTGCTGATACTTGCAGGCTTGCTGATTTTCATTGAAATAGTCCAGGTCAAATATTTGAACGTAGTAAAACTTCTTTTGGCGTTCGTTTCAGAATGCTTTAAGTTAATGCGCATGAGAGGATAAAGCCCTACCTTCACCTAAAAAGCCAACATCATACAAAATCAGAAAATTGCTGCTTATGGCGTTTAACTTTTAAGTATGGAATTGATTTATAATGACTCATGGCTTCAACCTATGGGTAAACCACACACCTTTCCGTATTCCGGTATGTGCATGTCGATGACACGCACGCGCCATAAGGGCAAAAACGGCTTTGAACTCCAAACCGGTTGGAAAACCTGGCTTGATAAGCAAACGATAAACTCGCCCCGGCACTGGAGATTCATCACCGAAGGGGCTTTAATGGGTGGCCATTATCAGCGATGGCGCCAGCCACTTTAATGTCTTTGACCAGGCGCTGTATTGGATCCATGCCGAACGCGCGAACAACTCTGGGAACAAAAAATTCCGCCGTTATCTGCTTTGATACGGATAGCGTTTACCTGTGGCTAATGAGAGTTACTTAAAAAATACGCGAGGAAAATTTCATATTGAAAAGCACGCTAAAAATCAAAGCAACCATTAAGCAATCTATTTGGTTCATCCCCTTTATCGCAAGCCTTTTGTCAGGGTGCATTACCGGGCTTGATGCAAGCTATCTCAGTGGGCAAACCGCGACGAAAAAGACCGAGTTTATGCTCAGCTTTGATGATGGCCCCATGCCTGATACAACCGATCGCGTGCTGGATATACTGGCAACGCTCAAGGCCACTGACGGCAATCCGGTAAAAGCAGGCTTTTTCCTACTGGCCGATGCACCGGATGAATTTTGGCAACGTCGAGTTTATTACGCCCCATACGAACTCTGGACCGACAAGGGCAGCATCGCAAAATACCCAAAAGTTGCCAGACGAATCAAGCAAGCCGGCCATACTATCGGTAATCATACGACTCATCATTCTTGGTTCCGATGGCCTTGGCTGGATACGGAAGAATCTGTGCTGAGCGAAATCACTGAGTGGGAAGCAATTGCTAAACCGACTTTAGGTCCATTAAACAAGCGTCTGTTTCGACCACCCTATTTTATTCTCACCAAAAACGTCCTTGAAACCACTAGACGATTAGGTTATCAGATCGTCATGGGAGAATCGGTAGGCGATGCAACACCGGGTATGACGGTAGATGAGATTAAGGAAAAAACTCAGTCCATTTTGGCGGCATGGAGCAAGCCTTACCCCTGCGTATTGACATTCCACGATAATCGTCCGGCCACCTATGAGCATCTCGACGAAATTGTCAGCAATCTGCAGCAACAGGGTTTTCGCCTTGTTCATTTTGACTCCGAACGGTTGTGAAATAACCGACAACAATTACTCATAATTAGCGTGTAGTTGGGCTGAATGTAATGAAGTCCTACATAACCAATGGAATCTTCTACCAACAGTATTAACATGGAACAAATTCATGATTCCAAGCTAATACATCAATCGGTATTTATTAGTCGCATCAACCTCTTCCCGAACATCATTAAGTTCTTTCCATTGGGTCAGTACTTGCAGAACCTACGGATATAGAAATATCACCGCCAAGCATCTCCCATTCATTATGAAAGACTGCGACCAAACGCTTCACTATCCGTATTCAAATCTCCCCGGCTCTGCCCTCCGGAATCATAAACCAGGGTTGCTTGCGGATTGTAGTAAGGTGGCGCGGCTGTCGATTTCGGTATAACGGGCACGAGCCAAATCCTTTTGCACGGACAGCAGCTCTATCACCGTGGAAAAACCATGGGTATAAGATTCTTGCGTGGCCGCATATGATTCTTCGGCAGCTTTCAACCAGGCTAACGCAAACTCGCGTTTTTCCAACCTGGTTGCAATCTGTATTGCAGCTATTACCTGCTACGTTTTATTTGGTTTATAACTGCTGCAGAGGTCTTTGTTTGCAAAACTGGCAAATTTTGCTGACGGTCAATAATATGCACATAAGCTCCCTCTTCCCGAGGGTTAGGGTGAGGAGCTTTCCTTCATTGTGTCGGTCTCCGCGCCTCGCGGAACCAGATCCTGTATCGCTCCATTTTCGCGCGCTGTTCTGCCGGCGCGTGGCGGTGGCAGGTGGAATATTCCTCCGTGCCCGGCTTCGCGCCCCAACGCAGTTCGGCGCAGTCGTTGGGGTTATAAGCCATTTCATAGGCAGGCTTCCGTGCCAACACCCCGGCTAGGGAAAGCTCCCACGGACTACCGTCGGTGCGCGTATAGAAGATGCCGCGTTCCTGGATGCGCCTGGCGTGGTACTGCTCGATTTCGGCCTTGGCCTCTTCGGGGCTCCTGCCATTCATCACGAACAATTCGGGGTGGCGCACGATCTTGTCGGGCAAGTCGTTCAGCACATTGATGGCAATGATGAGGCGCATGTCGCGGGAAGGCGTGGAGTAATCCTCCCAAGGGCCGATGGTCTGAAAAATCGCCGCGCCGCCAGGCATGGGGATGACACTGCCGGGGTTCTTTCGGAAATACGCCTCGCCGTTGTCCACCGAGGTCACGCGGGTCTCGATTTGCTCCAGCAAGGCGTCCAGGGTGACTTCGTAAGCTTGCATAGGATCAAGGCCTACGGGATTAATGAGCTTGGCCAGCCTGGCGTAGAAATCGTCAGGTGATAGTTGATCTTGCTCCAACGAAAAGGGAGCAAAGCCGGGGTTATCGACCAGTTCGTAATTGGAGAGCGCCCGCCATCCGCCCGAGGGGGTGCGGGCCAAAGGGCGGAAAGCCTTGAATCCAGGGCCGGAGCTGGCGACATTGGCGAACAGGAAAGTGCCTTCCCAGAAGCGCTTGCGGGTGACCGTATTGTCCGGCTGGGCATCGACGGCCAGCAAGATGCCAGGGCGGCCCGCCGTCTGCGGCACCCATTCAACCAGCACCAGTACATGGCCGTAGGGATCGGCATAGACCGTCCCCGGCCAGAGCCTCTCCCGGCTGAGCGGGATGGGATACAGATCAGTGGACTCGTCCTCAAGCCCGGTCCGCGCCGAGCCCGAATGGACAGTATTTACCAACTGCCTGCTGACATTCCTGAAGCTGGCCTGCGAGCTGATGCCGTAGGTGAATTCGGTCTTGATGGTAGCAGCACCACAATGCGGCAGCGCTTTGGCTGAGCCACGCCCGCAGGTGCGGAAGGCGATTGGCAGGCCGACCTTCCAGGCAAAATAAGCCCGCAAGGTGTAAGGCAGGTCGGCGCAATCGGGGGTTAATGGCAAGCTTTTGTCTTCATTGAGGCCGAGATGGTTGTGCAGAAAGTTGCGCTCGGGGTTCCGCAACACCGGTTCCAGGGAATGAAAGCTGAGGTTTTCCTCGGGCGGCGCACCAAACAACTCTTCGATCCAGGCGGAATAAAAGGCTTCGGTGGCAAGCCCCCATTCTTTGGATCCTTCTTGTATACCTGATCTGCCGATGGTGAGCGGATGGCAGGCGGTAGACTTGCCATCCCGACCCGCCACCACCCGATAATCATCCGCGTTGAACCATTCCAAAGTAGCGATCAGGCTCCAGGGCGGTCCGCCTCGGCGGCGGAATTGCAGTGGTATGCGCCGGCCTTGGCTGTCGATCAGATCCAGTTCCGACAAGGGGCCGTCCGTGGACACGGCCATGATCT
>JAQTLI010000034.1 GCA_028714995.1 Methylobacter sp.
CAGGGTTATCTGCGAGAGTCCCTGATGATGTAATTAATGAAGACGAAAAAATGCAGTTACTTGCGCATGTGCGTAAGCGTCATGGTAAGGATGAAGGCGAAGTTGAAAGTTTACCAAGAAGGGTGACTTTAAAGCGTAGAACAGTGAGTGAGCTTAAGCAGGCAAGTGCGCCCGGCAGTTCCACTAAAACGATTAGTGTTGAAGTTCGTAAACAAAGAACCTATATAAAACGTCCTGAAGTGACTGCTGCTGACGAACAAAAAGATTTAGAGTTGGCCAAGCCCGCTGTGGGCGAGCAGGCTATAAAACAAGCTGAAACTATTTCGCCTGTTGAAGTACAGGTGATAGCAAAAGAAGCTGAAATCGAATATAAAGAAGCCGCTGTAGTAGAGGAAGTTAAACCTGAAGTAGCTATCGTACCTGAAATTAAAGCAGAGTCTGAAGTCTTAATGGTTGAGGAAGAAAAGAACCTCGAGCCGGAACTGCCGAGCAAAACCAAAGAATCGGAAGAGCTCAGAAAAAAACAGAAAGAAAAAGATCTGCGACTTGAAGAATCCATCAAAAGAAATGCTGAAAAAGTAAGGCAGCAGGCTGCAGCCAAGCAGGAAACATTGCATAGGAAAAAACAGCAAGAAGGATCATTCCCTGGAGCAGGCGCTAAAGAAGCCAAAAGAGGCAAGAAAAAAGGCAAGAAAACTGAGCGCGCCACTATAAAAGCTGAAGGAAAACATCAGTTTGAGATGCCAGTTGAGGCTATAGTAAAAGAGGTTGCCATACCGGAAACAATAATTGTTTCCGATCTCGCACAAAAAATGAGTGTTAAAGCCGCTTTGGTGATTAAACATTTGATGAAGCTCGGTATTATGGCGACCATCAATCAAAGCATTGACCAGGAAACAGCGGCCATTCTCGTTGAAGAAATGGGTCACAAAGCCATTATGCAGAGCGAGGATGATCTTGAGCAAGAAATGCTGGCTGAGGCGCAAGAAGAAGATAATCGTGTCGAGCTACCGCGAGCGCCGATTGTTACCATCATGGGTCATGTCGATCATGGTAAAACCTCGCTGCTGGATTATATTCGTAAAACGCGTGTTGCTGCCGGTGAAGCGGGTGGTATTACCCAGCATATTGGTGCCTATCAGGTAAAAACCGATCACGGTTCGGTAACCTTTTTAGATACACCGGGTCACGCGGCATTTACCGCCATGCGTGCCAGGGGCGCGGACGTTACTGACGTCGTGATTGTGGTGGTTGCTGCGGATGACGGTGTTATGCCGCAAACCAAAGAAGCTGTTGAACATGCCAGGGCAGCAAATGTGCCGATCATCGTGGCGATGAATAAGATGGATAAGCCCGATGCCAATCCTGACAAAGTGATGCAGGAGCTGTCAACCCTGAACGTTCTCGCCGAAGAGTGGGGCGGTGATGTGCAGTTTCTTAAGATTTCAGCTAAAACCGGTCAAGGCATCGATGAATTAATCGAGGCTTTAATTGTGCAGACTGAAATCCTCGAATTGAAAGCACCCGTTGAAGGTCCGGCATCGGGCATTGTCATTGAATCAAGATTGGATAAAGGCCGTGGTGTCGTGGCAACAGTGCTGATTCAAAAAGGCACTCTGGAAAGCGGTCAAATGGTGCTGTGCGGCCATGAATATGGTCGAGTTCGAGCCATGTTTAACGAGAACGGCAAAGCCATTAAAGACGCAGGTCCTTGTGCGCCGGTTGAGATTCTAGGTCTTTCAGGTACACCGAATGCCGGTGATGAATTTCTGGTGGTGCAAAACGAACGTATTGCCAAAGATTTAGCCAAACATCGTGAAGATCGCAAAAAACTGTCCCGTCATGCAGTGCAACAAGCCTCTAAACTGGATGAGGTATTTTCCAGAATGACTACCGGTGAAATTGCCAGTGTTAATTTGGTGCTTAAAACTGATGTTCAGGGTAGTCTGGAAGCGTTGCGCAGCTCCTTAGTCGGATTGTCGAATGACGAAGTCGAGGTTAAAGTCATTTTTGGCGGTGTCGGCGGCATCAATGAAGGTGACGCGAATTTGGCCTTGGCTTCCGGTGCGATTTTGATGGGCTTTAATGTTCGGGCTGATGCGACTGCACGGAAACTGATTGAAGAAAAAGGCATCGACCTACATTACTACAGCATCATTTATGAAGCGATTGATGAGGTTAAAAAAGCCATCAGCGGCATGTTGGCGCCGGAAATCAAGGAACAGATTGTCGGTCTTGCCGAAGTGCGCGATGTATTCAGATCGCCAAAATTCGGCGCAGTTGCCGGTTGTATGGTCGTTGACGGTTATGTGAAGAGAAATCTGCCGATACGAGTCCTGCGCAATAACGTAGTGATTTATGAAGGGCAACTGGAATCTTTGCGTCGATTCAAGGATGATGTGGCCGAGGTCAAAATGGGCATGGAGTGCGGTATCGGGGTGAAAAATTACAACGATGTACAGCCCGGTGATCAAATCGAGGTTTTTGAGCGCATAGAAGTTAAACGGGAACTGTAAACCTTATGGCAAGAGAATTTGGTCGCAATGCCCGCGTTTCATCACAAATGCAAAAAGAGCTGTCTTTGGTTTTACAGCGTGATATTGATGATTCCAGGCTAGGCTTTATTACTATTAATGAAGTAGTAGTAACTAAAGACCTTGCTGTCGCAAAAATATACGTGACGGTACTGAATGTTGATGAGCAAGGCAAAAAAGCCAATGTTAAATTGCTTAACGAATTGGCACCTGTTATTCGGCATCAATTAGCAAAAAGGATGCGCCTGAGGCATATCTCAGAATTGCGTTTTTATTACGATGACTCATTTGATACCGGCATGCGGGTTTCAGAACTCTTAAGTGATTTGGATAGACGCGGCGAAGGTTAGCACCCATGAGCAAACGCAAGTCCGGGCGTAACGTTCATGGCATATTGCTTTTAGATAAGCGCCTGGGTGTATCTTCAAATAGAGCCTTGCAGGAAGTCAAGCGCTTGTTTAATGCCAACAAAGCGGGGCATACCGGCAGTCTGGATCCTTTGGCTACTGGTTTGTTGCCGCTTTGTTTTGGTGAGGCGACCAAGGTTTCCGCGGTGATGCTGGATGATAACAAGCGTTATCAGGTCGTTGTTCAGCTCGGGGTTATGACGGATACTGGTGATGCCGAAGGCGCTGTGATAGAAACAAAGCCGGTGCCTGAGTTATCCGTTGGCGAGATACAGGCTTGCCTGAAGCAGTTTACCGGTGAAATCGATCAGGTTCCCCCCATGTATTCGCCTTTAAAACATAACGGTAAAAAGCTGTATGAATTAGCAAGGGAAGGCAAAACGGTAGAGCGTAAAGCCCGGCATATCACCATATTCGAGCTGAAGTTGCTGGATTTTTCTAAAGATCTGTTGACGCTGGATGTGTTTTGTTCAAAAGGAACTTATATCCGCTCTCTGGCGGAAGATATCGGACACATGCTGGGTTGCGGCGGAACGGTAAAGGTATTGCGCCGACTGGAGGCAGGTCAATTCAGTATTGAAAATGCCAGGACCATTGAACAATTGGCGGAAATGGACGAGCAAAGTTTGTTTCAAAGTCTGATTAATGTCGATAAGCCGCTGGAATCATTGCCCGAAGTGCAGTTGTCTGACAAACAGGCAGGCTGCATAAAGCAAGGGCAGTCGCTCAATCTTCTCATAACTCCAACGAGGCAAGGTATGGTGCGAATGTACAATGCCGAGGTGTTTTTGGGCTTGGGTGAAATGCTATTGGATGGTAAACTAGCGCCCAAAAAGTTGTTCAATATGTTGGGGTGAATTTATTCGCCCATTGTCTGTGAAAGAGCGAATTTGTCGTCCTTCAGCAGAAAGAATACACCTGTTTCTACACCCTATCGTGGAAACAGTGTACTTAAGGAGTCGCCATGATTGGCGGCTTTATTTTTAATTGTTAACCTAAATAGGGATTACAAATGCCATTTACTGCAGAACAAAAAAAAGCGGTCGTAGAAGCCTATCGTCAGTCAGAAACCGATACCGGTTCACCTGAAGTACAGATTGCTCTATTGACAGCGCACATCACTCACTTAACGCCGCACTTTGCAGAACACAAAAAAGACAATCATTCACGTCGTGGTCTGTTGCGTATGGTTAACCAACGTCGCAAGTTGCTGGATTATCTAAAAAAGAAAGATGGCAACCGGTACCGTTCATTGATCGAACGTCTTGGTTTACGTAAGTAATAGCACAAAGAAACGGCACAAAGTTATGTGCCGTTTCTGTTTTAACACTTCATGGATTGAACAAATTTTTAAACAACTTCTACACAAAGGAACCTTATAGTGACTCCTATTAGGAAAGAATTTCAGTACGGCGATCGACTCGTTAAATTAGAAACTGGTGAAGTGGCTCGTCAAGCAGACGGTGCTGTTATGATCGATGTAGATGGTACATCGCTGTTGGTCACCGTCGTTGGTAAAAAAGAGGCGGCTGGAGGTGATTTTTTTCCATTGACTGTTAATTATCAAGAAAAAGCTTACGCAGCCGGTAAAATTCCAGGCGGTTTTTTTAAGAGAGAAGGACGTCCTAGTGAACAAGAGACATTAACATCTCGTCTGATTGATCGGCCTATTCGTCCTTTATTCCCTGAGGGCTATACCCACGAAGTTCAGATTATTGCGACAGTTATTTCACTGAATCCTGAAGTCGATCCTGAAATTCCCGCATTATTGGGTGCCTCTGCTGCTTTGGCAATTTCAGGTTTACCTTTTAATGGCCCAATCGGTGCTGCCACTGTTGGCTACAAAGACGGCAGCTATTTGTTAAATCCAACTGCGGCTACTTTAAAAGAGTCGCAGTTGGAATTGGTTGTTGCTGGTACTGCTCACGCTGTATTAATGGTTGAATCCGAGGCTGATAATTTATCAGAAGAAGTGATGCTGGGTGCGGTTTTGTTCGGTCACGAGCAAATGCAGGTTGCCATCAACGCCATTAATGAATTTTCTCAAGCAGCTGGCGCTGGCATAGTTGAGTGGGTGGCACCTGAAACTAATGCTGAACTTAAAAAATTGGTAACAGATGAAGTTGAAGAAGGCATTAAAGCCGCTTATCAAATTGCTGAAAAACTGGTTAGACAAGAGCATTTAAAAACGCTGAGAAATTCGGTAGTTGAAAAGCTGGTGGCGAATGGCGAGTATGCAGAAAAAGACATACGCGGCATTATCGAACATCTGGAATACCGTATTGTTCGCAATGCCATTCTCAACGAAAGCAAGCGTATTGATGGTCGAGCTTTAGACAAGATCAGACCGATTACCGTTAGAACTGGCGTACTTCCAAGAACCCATGGTTCCGCATTGTTTACCCGTGGCGAAACACAGGCTTTAGTGGTTGCAACATTGGGCACGCAACGCGATGCACAAATCATTGATGCCTTGGCCGGTGAATATAAAGAACCGTTCATGCTGCATTACAATTTCCCTCCGTACAGCGTTGGTGAAACTGGTTTTGTGGGATCACCAAAACGTCGTGAGATTGGTCATGGTCGTTTGGCGAAACGTGGCGTTGCAGCTGTGTTGCCCAATATGGATGAATTCCCTTATACCATTCGGGTGGTTTCTGAAATCACTGAATCCAATGGTTCAAGCTCAATGGCTTCTGTCTGCGGCAGCAGCTTGGCATTAATGGATGCGGGTGTACCGATTAAATCACCGGTTGCGGGTATCGCAATGGGCTTGATTAAAGAAGGCGATAGCTTCGTGGTTTTGTCTGACATCATGGGTGATGAAGATCACTTGGGCGATATGGACTTCAAGGTCGCAGGATCAGTAGATGGCATTACCGCACTGCAAATGGACATCAAGATAGAGGGCATTACCGCGGAAATCATGAAGTCAGCTCTGGATCAAGCGAAACATGGCCGTTTGCATATTCTGGGTGAAATGAATAAGGCATTGTCTTCGACACGTGAAGAAATGTCTGATTTCGCGCCTCGTATTATTACCTTCAAAATCGATCCTAGCAAAATACGCGAAGTAATCGGTAAAGGCGGAGCAACAATTCGCAGCATTACTGAGCAAACCGGTGCCAGCGTTGATTTAACTGATGACGGTATCGTTAAAGTTGCTTCAGTTGATAAAGCGGCTGGTGAGGAAGCGCGTCGTCTTATCGAAGAAATTACCGCTGAAGTTGAAGTCGGTAAAGTCTATGAAGGTAAAGTGGTCAGATTAATGGACTTCGGCGCTTTCGTCACAATTCTTCCCGGTAAAGATGGTCTGGTTCATATTTCACAAATTACCGATGAGCATGTTGATAAAGTTAGCGACAAGCTGGCTGAAGGCGATGTGGTTAAGGTTAAAGTACTTGAAATTGACCGTCAGGGCAGAGTCAGATTGAGTATGAAAGAAGTAGAAGCAGTAGAATAAGCAATGATATCTAGCTGTTCTTCATAAGAGGGCAGCTTTTATTGCATATAAAAAAGGGATTGTGAGTAATCACAATCCCTTTTTTGTTTTAAGCTAAATATTGATCCTCATGCATATGGAGGCCTTGCGGCTTCCATATGCTGAGTTGATGCTAAAAGTTACGCCGCGTAATGCGTTTCAATATAGCGTTGCACGATTTCCTGGAACTCTTCGGCGATTCTGTCGCCTTTAAGCGTTACTGTTTTTTCACCATCTTCATAAACAGGCGCCACCGGTGATTCACCCGTGCCGGGCAGGCTGATGCCGATATTGGCGTTTTTACTTTCACCCGGACCATTGACCACACAGCCCATGACCGCGACTTCCATGGTTTCAACACCCGGATATTGGGTGCGCCATACCGGCATTTGATCGCGTAAATAGGTTTGAATGTCCATCGCCAGTTTCTGGAAATAATCACTGGTAGTACGACCGCAACCGGGGCAGGAGATAACCATTGGCGTGAATGAACGGAATCCCATGGTTTGCAGGATTTCCTGTCCAACAATCACTTCCTGAGTTCTGGATGAACCCGGTTCAGGAGTCAGGGAAATGCGGATGGTATCGCCTATACCCTGTTGCATTAACACAGACAAGGCGGCGGCTGAAGAGACTATGCCTTTGGAACCCATGCCAGCTTCGGTAAGACCCAGATGCAAAGCATAATCACAACGACTGGACAGATCCTGATAAATGGCAATCAGTTCCTGTACGTTACTGATCTTGCAGGAAAGAATGATTTTATTTTTGCTTAAGCCAATTTCCTCGGCTTTGGCGGCGCTTTCAAGCGCAGATAGCACTATCGCTTTACGGGTTACGGCGGCCAATGGCTCAGGAATTTTCAGGCTTCTGTTTTCATCTAGCAAACGGGTCAGTACAGATTGATCGAGACTGCCGCCATTGACGCCGATGCGTACAGGCTTGTCGTACTGACAGGCAAATTCAATCATTTGCTGGAATTGTGGGTCACGGCTTTTACCGCGGCCTACGTTGCCCGGATTGATACGATACTTGCCCAAAGCCTGAGCGCAATCCGGATATTTTTCCAGCAATTTGTGACCGTTAAAATGGAAGTCGCCGACGATTGGGGTTGAGTTGCCTTTTTTGTCTAACTGATTGCGAATTTCGGAAACGGCTGCCGCCGCTTCTTCGGAATTGACTGTGATGCGGACAAGCTCGGAACCCGCGGTAGCCAGTTCGATGATTTGGTTAACGGTCGCCGTAATGTTGGCGGTATCCGTATTAGTCATTGATTGAATGACGATAGGAGCGCCGCCTCCAACTTTAACATCGCCGACTAAAACTTGATGGGTAATTTTTCTAAGGCTGATAGACATACGAATCTTTTGAAAAAGGTTACAGTTATTTGAAAGAATATTAACAAATTATACGCCTATAGAATGTATTGAGTAGAATTTAGTGTGAAGATTAATTATTTTTTCCGATATACATTTGGAGATTGGCGGACTGTAAATACCTGATAATAATGCTGACAAGTCGAGTTAGGAGCCACGCTGGTTTTGGCCCCCATTTTGGGTGTAATTATTATGTTTTAATAATTCCGACTGCCGGGCAAAACTTAAAGCGGTGGATTTAACGTATAATAAGTTTATTTTATCCGGCTGTATTTGATGTCCACCCCCGATCTTATCAAGCAACTTACCCATCAGTTAGCGCATTGTCTTAATCAGGACAGGCACATATTAAAGCGGCAGTTAGACCGCTATCGCAGCAAAAAATCAGTAGAAGAATTGAACGCGCTGGCTAGCCGTATTGAAAGGTCAGTCGCGGCCAGAAACAAACGCCTCGTCAGTATTCCAGTACTTACGTTCCCTGATTTGCCGGTCACCGGCAAAAAAGATGAAATAGCCAAACTGATCCAAGAAAACCAGGTGGTGATACTGTGCGGCGAAACCGGCTCCGGTAAAACGACTCAGTTGCCCAAGATTTGCCTGTCGATAGGCCGTGGAGCTTCCGGGTTTATCGGCCATACCCAGCCTCGGCGTATTGCGGCACGCACCGTCGCTGACCGTATCGCGGAAGAGCTCGGCGAACCGATGGGCAAGTCTGTCGGTTACAAAATCCGCTTTAACGATAAAACCCACTCAGAATCGTTAGTCAAGCTGATGACCGACGGTATTTTGCTGGCCGAGTCGCAAAATGATCCTTACTTGAATCAATACGACACCATCATCATCGATGAGGCGCATGAACGCAGCTTGAACATCGATTTCCTGATTGGTTACATGAAGTGGCTGTTGCCCAAGCGCCCCGATTTAAAGCTGATCATCACCTCTGCAACCATCGATACGGAACGCTTTTCTGATCATTTCAACAAGGCGCCGATTATCGAAGTTTCCGGGCGCACTTATCCGGTGGACGTGCGTTACCGTCCAATCGTTGCGAAGGAAGAAGCGGACGGCGAAAAAGCAACGGACGAGACTGGCGACGAACTGCAAAACGCGATACTCGATGCGGTTGACGAGCTGTACCGTGACTTGCGCGGCGACATCCTGATTTTCCTCAGCGGCGAGCGGGAAATCAGGGAAACGACCTATTCGCTGAAAAAACACCATCCGACCCAATATGAAATCCTGCCGCTGTATTCGAAGCTCAGCGTCAGCGAGCAAGAGCGGGTGTTCAAACCCAAGGGCGGCAAGTTACGCATAGTGCTGGCTACCAACGTTGCGGAAACTTCATTGACGGTCCCCGGCATTCGCTGCGTGATCGACACCGGCCACGCCCGCATCAGTCGCTACAGCCATCGCAGCAAAATCCAGCGTTTGCCGATTGAGCGCATCTCGCAATCCAGCGCCAATCAAAGGGCAGGGCGCTGCGGCCGTGTCGCCGAGGGTATTTGTATCCGGCTGTATTCGCACGATGATTATTTAGCCAGACCGGAATTCACCGAGCCGGAAATCATGCGCACCAACTTGTCTGCGGTTATTTTGCAGATGATCTCGCTGAATCTCGGCGACATCGAAGACTTCCCGTTTATTGAGCCGCCCGAAGACAAAATGATCCGTGACGGCAAAACCGCGCTGCACGAAGTCAACGCGCTGGACAAGTCGGGCAAACTGACCGAAGTCGGCAAGCAACTGGCCAAATTCCCGACCGACCCCAAGCTTGCCAGGATGCTGATAGCGGCCGCGCATGAGCATTGCCTGACCGAAGTTGCGATTATCGTTTCTGCGTTAAGCGTGCAAGACCCGCGTGAAAAACCGGCAGACAAAATGGCGCAGGCCGATCAAAAACATGCGGCGTTTCGGCATCCCGAGTCCGACTTTTTAACGCTGTTAAATGTTTGGAATACCTACGAGGAGAAGAAAAAACACCTGTCCAACAGCAAGCTGCGCAAATACTGCACGGACAATTTCCTGTCTTATATACGGATGCGCGAGTGGTTCGACATCCACGCGCAAATTATGCAGGTGGTTAAGGGCGATTTAAAGATGAACCCGAACACCGATGATGCAGGATATGAAAAAATCCATCGCGCCTTTTTGCCGGGCCTGTTGTCCAATATCGGTTTTCGCCATGAGCAATACGAATATCTGGGCGCAAGAGGGCTGAAGTTTTTCATATTCCCCGGTTCCGGCCTGCACAAGCTCAAGCCTAAATGGATCATGGCCGCGGAGCAGGTCGAGACCAGCAAGGTTTATGCGCGTAATGTCGCCAGGATCGAGCCGGAATGGATAGAGCAGTGCGCAGAGCACTTGGTCAAGCACAACTATTACGATCCGCATTGGGAGAAAAAATCCGCGCGCTGCATGGTGTCTTCACGCACTTTGTTGTATGGCTTGACGCTGCAAGCAGGGCGCAAGATTCCCTATGACCATGTCGATCCCAAGGCCGCCAGGGAGATTTTTATCCGCTCGGCGCTGGTCGATCACGATTACCACAGCAACGCGCCGTTTTATGTCGCCAACCAGAAACTGCTCGAAGAAGTGGGCATGATCCAGCACAAAGGCCGCCGGGTCGATCTGGTCGAGGACGAGCAATGGCTTTACGAATTCTACGACAGCAAATTGCCGGCCGAGGTTGTCAGCGGCGTTACTTTGGATACCTGGCGAAAAACAGCCGAACGCACCAACCCGAAGATCCTGTTTTTAACCAAAGAGGATTTAACGCGGGAGCACGAAGAAGATTATGTCAATGAATGGGATTTCCCGGACAGCAAGAAGATCGGCAACCTGACCATCCCGCTGCAATACCGGTTCGAGCCGGGGCATGATGAAGACGGCGTGACGGCGATCATTCCGGTGCATCAATTGAATCAGGTCTCGCAAACGGCTTTCGACTGGCTGGTGCCGGGCTTGCTGGAAGAAAAATGCATCGCGCTGATTAAAGCCCTGCCCAAGAACATCAGGAAACATTTCGTGCCGGTGCCCGAGACCGTCAAGCAGTGTCTTGAAATCGAGCCGGATTTTAAAGGCTCGTTACAGGAATGGCTGGGCAACCGCTTGAGAAAACTGACCGGCGAGGCGATTCCGCTCAATGCCTGGAATACCGAAACCTTGACCGATCACTTGAGGATGAATTTCAGGGTCATAGACGATCAAGGCAGGCTGTTGGATTACGGGCGCGACCTGAAAAAATTGCAGCTCAAGCATACCGCCAAAGCCGGGGACAGCTTCGACCAGATTGCCGCCGACGAGCTGAACTACACCGGCTGTATCGGCTGGGCATTCGACGACCTGCCGGAGACTTACCAGTTTATCCAGAAGGGCCAATCCTTTGTCGGATTCCCCGCCATAATCGACGAAGGCGATGCGGTCGGCGTGCGCATTTTCGACACCGAGCAAAAGGCCGCGCTACAGCATCAGGCCGGATTAATGCGCCTGTTCCAGCTGCAACTGCGTAAGGAAAGCACCTATGTGACCAAAAACATGCCGAAGTCGGCAGCGGCAGAATTAACCTATAACCGCTTGCCGAAGCATCCGCTAATTGGCAATGATGCGGAAGTATCATTTAAAGACGACATGCTTTATTTGATCCTGCACAGCGTGTTTGTCGAAGGCCGAACCATTCGCACCCAGCAGGCCTTTGAACAAAGTTTGCAACAAAACAAAGCGGGGCTGATCGGCGCAGCCAATGAAGCCGGCAAAATCGCGCTGGAAATCATGGAGCTTTACGGCGCTATCAAAACGCAAATGAGCCGCCTGAATGCGAATGACCCGCTGGCTAAAGACATTAACGAACAGCTGGATTTTATGATCTATGCCGGTTTCATTCGCAACACGCCTTACCAGCAGCTAAAGGCCATCCCGCGCTATTTGAAGGCCGTACAATACCGGCTGGATAAACGGGATAACAATCTGCAAAAAGTCCAGGAAGTCAGCCGTTATGCGACGCGTTACTGGAAGGACGTGGAGAAGCAAGCCAAAAAAGACAAGGTTGTCCCGGAACAAGACCCGTTTCGCTGGATGCTCGAGGAACTCAGGGTGTCGCTGTTTGCCCAGCAGCTTAAGACTGCCTATCCGGTTTCTGTGAAGCGGATGGATAAGGCTTGGGATGAGCGAGGGTGATTTTGGTTTGTGATGGCGTGGGCTTGGGTGTCGTGTTTGGTTACACTATGTCCTATTGTTGTATAGTAGGCTCAATAAAAACAATTAATTAGATGAACGCATGAAGGATGTATAACAAACCAAGTTTTTTATAAGATAGACGATGTGATACTCTCAAGCCCGCGTAATTTATGGTGAAGAATGTTTTATTATCGATTTAGACCATTTTCTGAATTAAGCATAAAAGAACTTATTTACAATGAGATCTTTTTCACCTCTATAGATGAATGTAATGACCCATTTGATAGCAAAGCCTTTTATGAGTTCAGTGATCGAGTAGATTACTGGCGTAATATACTTAAAATAGTTGGCGATAAAATTGATGGGCTTGATGAGATGTTGATTAATCTGTATTAGTTCAGACTTAACCTGACACTGCTCTTGAAATGAGAGAGGGTTACTGGTGAGATAGAAGTGTCATATTTTTATCAAACCCTAAAGAGGTAACCCTCATGCT
>JAQTLI010000035.1 GCA_028714995.1 Methylobacter sp.
GTCTGAAACAAAACCGGTTTTGTCTTTACGGGCAGCTAATAGTGTCTCTGGCTGGACATGAGGAAGGCTTGCATTTTGAGACGCTGGTTCGTTATCGGGATGATAGTGGTCATATTATCCCGCCCGGCGCATTTCTACCGGCGGCAGAACGTTATAATTTAGCATCTGAGCTGGATCAATGGGTGATCAGTAACCTGTTTGAATGGATAGCGAATAAACCTGGTTTTCTGGATAACCTGTCACTTTGCTCGATTAATTTATCCGGTCTGTCGATGTCTGATGAAACCATGTTGGCGTTTATTTTCGAACAATTCTCCAAGTGGGCAATTCCAGCACATAAAATCTGTTTTGAGGTAACGGAAACAGCAGCCATTGCCAATTTATCCTATGCGACCAAATTTATTAATGAGCTGCGAGTGCGGGGTTGTTCGTTTTCATTGGATGATTTTGGTAGCGGTTTGTCTTCTTTTGCTTATCTAAAAAACCTGCCGGTTGATTATCTTAAAATTGACGGTTTATTCGTTAAGGATATTCTGGATGATAAGGTAGATTTTGCCATGGTGAAATCAATTAACGAAGTTGGACATGTTATGGACAAAAAGACGATTGCCGAATTTGTTGAAAATGAACAAATCTTCAATTTGCTTAAAGAGCTGGGCGTTGATTATGCGCAAGGCTATGGTATTGGCAAACCCATGCCCCTGGATGAGCTTACGCTAATAAAACCTTTTTTGGCGGCATCAAAATGAACGTTAAATTTGTCATAACTATTAGCTGGTTAGCATCTATTAGCTACATGAGTTCAGGTGTCGCAATTGCTGAAAATAAGGTGGATGATTTTTTTGATAAGTCGCCCGCTGAATTAGCCGAAATGCCTGTCGTCACTATTGCCACCGGAACGCCAAAACCGATTTTTCAGTCGGCTGCAGTAATCAGCGTCATTACTGCTGAACAGATTAAGTCTATGGGCGCGACCGAGCTGCATGAGGTTCTGGAAACGGTGCCGGGGGTTCATGCCAGTCTACAGGAGAATACCTATGATTATAATTATAGTATGCGCGGTATCCGTAATACGCAAAATTCGCAGGTTTTGATTTTATTAAACGGCACCCGTATTACCACGCCTTTCAGTGGCACATTAATGACAGGTATGGAGTTACCTATCGAGGCCATTCAGCAAGTGGAAGTAATCCGTGGGCCTGGCTCTGCATTGTATGGCGCCGATGCTTTTGCGGGCGTTATCAACATCATCACCAAAAAAGCCAAAGATATCAACGGCACGGCCCTGGGGGCTCGTGTAGGTGATCATAGTACTCAGAGCGGTTGGGGGCAGCATGGCGCCCAGTGGGCAGGTTGGGATGTAGCGACCAGTCTGCAGTATCAGCATACTAGTGGCGATGGTGGGCGTATTGTTAATGCCGATACTCAAACCGGTTATGATAATGCGTTTGGAACACATGCCTCTCATGCCCCAGGCGCATTGAATACGCGCTATGAAACTCTCAACGGACATCTTAATTTACAGCGCAAGCATTGGGATATTGGTTTCTGGGCATTTAATTCAATTGATGCAGGCACCCGTGCGGGTGCTGCTGGAGCATTGGATCCAAATGGTGTTGGCAACAGTGAACAATACTTAGGTGATGCGCGGTTCTCTACAGAAGATTGGCTTGATAACTGGGAACTGATGGCTCATGCCAGTTATCAGCAAGCCAATGGTCAGGGTCAATTCCAGCTTTTCCCGGATAACGCTGTGTTACCCATTGGTTCCGATGGGAATATTACATCCTCCTTAAGTGACAGTTCATTGGTTTTGTTTCCTAATGGATTCAATCTTAATATAGGTCGAATAGAGAAGATTCCCTCACTTGAATTGAGCTCAGTCTACAAGGGACTGGATAATCATATGCTGCGCTTTAGCACCGGTTTTCGATATGAAGGAATTACTACCAATGATTCTAGAAATTTCGGCTATGGTAAGCCGCTGCCCGCTGTGGTTGATGGCGCATTAACGGATGTAACGGGTACGCCTTTAGCCTATTTACCGAATACGCATCGGACCATCTGGTCTTTGGTTGGGCAGGATGAATGGCAGATCGCTAACGATTGGCTGTTGACTGCAGGCGTACGTTATGACGATTATTCTGATTTTGGCGGAACCGTCAATCCGCGCGTAGCCCTGATTTGGGATATTAATGAACAAGTCACCAGCAAGATTTTGTATGGAAAGGCGTTTAGAGCGCCCAATTTTGCAGAGCAGTTTACCCAGAATAATCCGGTGGTGCTGGGCAATAAAAATTTAAATCCTGAAACCATCAATACTTATGAATGGGCTATAGATTACCGGCCATTTTCATCACTGAGAACTGCTGCCAATGTATATTATTATGAAATTAACAATCTTATATCGGCAGTGCCTGCTTCAAGTAAAATAACAAACATTTATCAGAATAGTGGCAATCAAGACGGCTATGGAACCGAGCTGGAATGGAACTGGCAAGTCGCTGAGCAATGGAATGTAAAAGGTAATTACGCATGGCAACATTCAACGAATGAACAAACCAATCAACAGGTAGCTAGCGTGCCCGAACATCATGTTTATGTTGCTTTTCAGTGGCAGTTTATGCCGAAGTGGCAACTACAGCCTCAAATGAATTGGATTGGCGGCAGGATAAATCCGATAGTAGCAAATGGAGCACTAGGCGATTACGAAACAATTGACTTAACGTTAAGAGGGAAGAAGTTGCTTGGACATCTCAATCTCGCTGCCTCTTTACGCAATGCGTTCGATACAAATTATTATGAACCGGC
The DNA here is from genome assembly GCA_028714995.1 of Methylobacter sp. Lineage (GTDB taxonomy): Bacteria > Pseudomonadota > Gammaproteobacteria > Methylococcales > Methylomonadaceae > Methylobacter_A. The sequence continues at coordinate 2,812 of JAQTLI010000035.1, forward strand.
TCTCCCATTCCCCGGCAATCTGCCTATGCCGGGAAGAAGCTTTTATCTTGAAGCATCGGTTAACTTTTGATGCCTCCCCCATGCTGTTGACTTTAAACCCTTTCATGAGGGCGCGTTGTCCTGTCACTAAAACGGAGCAGGTGATGATAATCCGTCCAACGACTAATATGTGCCACTCTGATTAGTGGCTAAAGCTCGCGGTATGCGATGCTCGAATCCAGTGTATTACTATTGTTAATTTCCCCTACAGCTTCTGTTTTGCGCCATAAGGTGGTTCGCTTCTCAATAATAGGATTGGCTTGCAAAAACATCCTTTATTAGTGAGTAAATCCCATATATCCGGCTTTTTTTCAGCTAAGTGATCAAGCATATCCGTTCCTTTTATCAATGTCGGCCATCGATTGCCGTGATAATCTACCAGTGGGCCGATTTTTATGACATTGATGCCCAATGCGGATAGAAAACGAACAAATGACGGCTCCATAGCGGCATATGTATAGTGAACATTGTTTTCATGGCTTGCTTTAATGATACAAGCCATTAAAGCGAGACTAATATGGAGAAAAGTCCGCCGCTCATCTAGTGTCAAATGACCCTGCTGTTCAGGACCGATAGCAGCTAAGGTGTGTGCTTCATTTTTTCTTTTTTTAAACGCTTTTGACACACAAAGCCGTGATATTTCTCCCAGGTTCTTGCGATTAATAGGCTGCATCACTGCAAAATTATCAATCTTACAATATTGTTCCAGTGGAAATAATTTTTCCGGGTTATTGACATCAGAAAGGATAAGGCGAGTCGTCGCGGCATAATCTCCAGACTTGCGGTGACGAATCAGGTAATGTACCGAGTGCTGGTCATAGTCGTCAAATTCCAGTTCATCAGGATAGTTTTCAGAATCAAATATCTCATTATCAATGCAAAACACTTGATAACGCAGTTTATATACCTCATTTTTAAGTTCATCAGAAATCGCCGGTACCATCTCAAAATATTCATTAAAAACATCAATAATATTATTAGCCAAGTGCTGGTCTCTTATTTAATAAGGGGGAAGGACAAGTGATAATTGATTGATTTCAAAATTATTTTGAATAGTTTGGAGATGCTGGAGAGGGGGGGGGCACATTATGCAATCTGAAATTTTTCAGTTTACAACAAACAGAGCAAACCGGCATCAAAGGTCATTAGAAAGTCATTGCCTGTTTTTGTTCCAGGGAAAGTTAATGGAAGTATAGTTTCTATCTGCATAAAAAGCTATGGAGGTATAAGCAATGAGTTTTTCACACGTCTAAGCAGGAAAGAAAGATGTCATGCTGAAAACTCATGAACAAAAACAAGATCTTGCTTGCTGAGATATAATTCATAGATTGTCGTTGAAACTTGTTGTCAGTGGTGTACAGGTTTTATCTGTAGATAGGCGAAGTTGCACTCCTCGTGCAGTTGTTTTTATCCGAGCATTGTCATTAAGGAATGAATGAGATAGTGGGAAGCAGGCTAAAGCCGCCCCACATAATCCACTTAACTTAATGCTAGCGCGTGTTATCTTGTGGAAACGGCATTGGAAAATGGCCAGGTTCGACAAAACATCTGGCAACGGCTAGGCTAAGCAGCTCTTTTCTTGGTTGAAATCATTGCCGGTTTTTATATTCTACTCTTCGAGGGAGAAAGGGCTTGATGAGCGGTAAAACCATTTGCTACCTTGTGGACGAAAAACTTCAATTGCTGAAGTTCTTGAATGCAAATTTAATATGACAAACAAACGGTAATTAAGGATAAAAAATGTCACAACCCAAAGGCTATGTAGACCCAAAATATCTCCACATCATTGGAAATCAGCTCAATCACATTAAGCAACGCTCCTACGCCCTCATGCAAATTCAGCTTGATCACAAGGTGCTTGATTTGGGCTGTGGTCCGGGTACTGATACGATTCCTTTGGCGCGATTGGTTGGTGTAAACGGACAAGTCATTGGCGCAGATTACGATGAGGCCATGATTGCCGAAGCTAAGCAACGTGCTGAACAGGCAGGTGTAAATACATGGGTCAAACATAAGTGTGTTGATGCCGTGTCACTGCCGTTTGAAACTGATTATTTCGATTCCTGCCGTAGTGAACGGTTGTTTCAGCATTTATTCAATCCCGCACAAGTTTTATCTGAAATGACTAGGGTAACAAAACCAGGTGGTTGGGTAGTCGTTGTAGATACTGATTGGGGTAGCCTGTCAACAGATAGCGATGAAACTGATATTGAGCGTCGGCTGGCTCGCTTTCTGGCCGAATCCTCTTTGCATAATGGTTACTCAGGGCGAAAATTATATCGCTTATTCAAACAACAAAATCTGGCTGATATTTCATTTGAGGTGTTTCCTGTCGCTACTCCCAATTATGCCTTGGCACGCCAGGGAACACAGTCAGAAAGAATCGAACAGGAAGCCCTTAAGGCGGCTGTCCTTACCAGTGAGGAACTCCACCGCTGGCAGACCGGGCTTGAACAGGCGGATTCAGAAGGTATCTATTTTGGTTGTGTAAATGTCATGATGTTGGTTGGACGCAAAAATTGAATTCGCTGTTATTGAGGCTGTAGTGACTGTATATAATCCCTATCAACAGCAAAACCGGTATTGTAATGGTGAAAAAAATATCGTTCCCTTTGATGGCGAGCTTTACCTGATTAAACAGTTTTACCTACAGCCGGAGTCCGATCTGCTGTTTGCACAGTTGCAAGCAGATCTGGCCTGGCAGGAAGAATCCATTTTTATTTTCGGGAAATGGATTAAGGTTCCCCGCTTGATGTGCTGGTATGGTGATACTGAGGCTTGTTATTGCTATTCAGGCGTTAATCATCAGCCCAGGCCGTGGACTGCAGCACTACAGGCGATCAGGAAGAAAATAGAGCAGCAATGTCAGTGCAGTTTTAACAGCGTATTGGCCAATTTATACCGTGATGGTAAAGACTCAATGGGCTGTCATGCGGATGATGAAAAGGAGTTGGGGCCAAACCCGGTGATTGCGTCATTGAGTCTGGGTGATGAGAGATTGTTTAAGTTGCATCATAAAAAGCGCAAGGAAACATTGGATATCAATCTTGGTCACGGCGATTTGCTGGTGATGGCAGGCACATTGCAGCACCACTGGATGCATGCGGTGCCCAAAACGAAAAAGCTGAAAACGCCACGCATCAATTTGACGTTTCGGAAGATTAAAGGATAAGGTTGGAAAGTGTACCAACAGGGAATAAAGGGCGACCGGCAGTCGCCCCTGCAAAGTATCTTCGGTTTTAGCCTTTTATAGCTTTAAAGCCTATATCAGTGCGGTAATAGACATTATCCCAGTGGATATTGTTGGCTAGCGCATAGGCTTTGCTTTGGGCTTCTTTAATATCATGACCCAAGGCACAGGCACATAAAACCCGTCCGCCAGCCGTAACCAGATCATTGCCGATCTGTTGAGTGGCAGCATGAAACACTTTGCTGTCCTCGTGCTCCTTGGTGGGCAAGCCGGAAATAACGGCGCCTTTTTGGTAGGCATCGGGATAACCGCCTGCTGCCAATACCACGCCCAATGCGGCACGATCGTCCCAGTCACTGCTGGTTTTGTCGAGATTTCCAGCCAGGGCGGCTTCGCAGAGTTCTACCAGGTCGCTTTTCAAGCGCATCATGATCGGTTGTGTTTCAGGGTCGCCGAAGCGGCAGTTGTATTCCAGCACTTTAATGGAGCCGTCGGTCGCAATCATCAAGCCGGCGTAGAGAAATCCGGTATAAGGCAGTCCGTCTTCTGACATGCCTTTCAGTGTGGGTTCGATGACTTCCCGCATAACCCGTTGGTGGATATCAGGGGTAACGACGGGAGCAGGGGAGTAAGCGCCCATGCCGCCGGTGTTAGGGCCTTTATCGCCATTATCACGGGCTTTGTGATCCTGAGAAGTGGCCATAGGCAGGGCGTGTTTGCCGTCGGCAATGACAATAAAGCTGGCTTCTTCACCAGTCAGAAATTCTTCGATGACGACACGATTGCCCGCTTCGCCGAACACATTGCCGGATAACATATCCTCAACAGCAGCTATCGCTTCCTGTTCGGTCTGCGCTACGATCACGCCTTTGCCCGCCGCCAGTCCATCGGCCTTGACCACGATAGGAGCGCCTTGTTGCTTTATGTAGGCTATGGCTTGCTGCTTGTCGGTAAAGGATTGGTATTTCGCCGTTGGGATGTTGTGGCAGATCATGAAGTCTTTGCAAAAAGACTTGGAACCTTCCAGTTGGGCGGCTTTTGCTGAGGGGCCGAAGCACTTCAAACCAGCTTCCTGAAAACGGTCAACTATACCCAGTACCAAAGGCACTTCGGGGCCTATGATGGTCAGGTCGATAGCTTCCTTTTGGGCAAATGCCAGCAGCGCGGAAATATCTTCGACAGCAATAGCAATGTTTTCAATAGAAGGCTCAAGCGCTGTGCCTGCATTGCCGGGCGCGACAAACACTTTCTCGACTTTGGCGGATTGCTTGGCTTTCCAGGCGAGGGCGTGTTCACGGCCGCCGCTGCCGACAATGAGGATTTTCATGGTAAGTCCCGTTTCTTGGTTATTCTGTTAATGCCTAAAATGGCGCATGCCGGTAAAGACCATCGCAATATTATGTTCATCCGCTGCGGCAATGACTTCATTATCGCGCATGGAACCGCCGGGCTGAATGACTGCGGTGATGCCCGCTTCTGCGGCGGAATCGATGCTGTCCCTGAATGGGAAAAAAGCGTCTGAAGCCATTGCGGAACCCGGGACATCCAATCCCGCATCGCCGGCTTTGATACCGGCGATCCTGGCTGAATACACGCGGCTCATTTGCCCAGCTCCTACTCCAATAGTCTGTCCGTTTTTACAGTAAACGATGGCATTGGATTTTACGAATTTGGCGACCTTCCAGGCAAACAATAAATCGGTCAGTTCCTGTTCCGTTGGTGCGCGTTTACTGACTATTTTCAGGTTAGCGGCATTGATGGTGCCGATGTCCTTATCCTGAACCAGCAAGCCGCCGGAAACACGCTTGAAATCAAGAGCGGGCTGGTTGGTGTTATCCCAGCTACCACATTCCAAAGCACGGACGTTTTGCTTTTCAGCCAGGACGATTTGTGCCGCGGCACTGATAGAGGGGGCAATGATGACTTCGACAAACTGACGCTTGATGATTTCTGAGGCAGTTTGCTCATCCAGTTCCTGGTTAAAAGCGATAATCCCGCCATATGCGGAGGTTGGGTCGGTAGCATAGGCTTTGTCATAGGCGGCAAGAATAGTATCAGCCTCAGCAACGCCGCAAGGGTTGGCGTGCTTGACAATAACGCAGCTTGGCTTATCGTTAAATGATTTGACGCATTCCAGTGCGGTATCGGCGTCAGCAATATTATTGTAGGACAATTCCTTGCCCTGAAGCTGTTTTGCTGCAGCAATGGTGCCTGAAGCAGGTGTTTTTTCCCGATAAAAAGCAGCATTTTGATGGGGGTTTTCCCCATAGCGCATGGTCTGATTATGGTAAAACTGCAGATTCAGCGTTTCCGGAAACTGAATGCCGTTAATGTTGCCAAGGTAAGTTGCAATTGCTGTATCGTATCGCGCCGTATGTTCAAAGCTTTTTAGCGCCAGATTGAAGCGGGTTTGATGGGAAAGTCCGCCGTTATTATTTTTTAGTTCGACAATAATCGATGCGTAATCGGCTGGATTGACGATGACTGCGACATCTGCATGATTTTTGGCGGCAGCGCGGATCATGGTAGGGCCGCCGATGTCGATATTTTCAATGGCGGTTTCCAGATCGCAGTTCGGATTGGCGATGGTTTGTTCAAATGGATATAAGTTGACGACCACCATGTCAATAGGTTTAATTCCATTTGCGGTCATCACCGCATCGTCTATGCCACGACGGGCTAAAATGCCGCCGTGGACTTTGGGGTGTAAGGTTTTAACCCGGCCATCCATCATTTCCGGGAAGCCCGTGTAATCAGAGACTTCAGTTGTTGGAATGTTATGTTCTGCCAGCGTTTTGGCAGTGCCGCCGGTAGACAGAATTTCGATGCCCAATAGCTTCAGTTCCTGACAAAAATCCACGATACCGGATTTATCGGATACGCTGATGAGCGCGCGAGTGACTTTTTTGTTCATGCAGATCTCTGAGAAAGGTTGGTTTTGGATAAAATGGATTGCAGGCAGGCTTTAAGCTAATCGTGCTGGCTCGGACATTAAGATATGCCGTAGTGGTCCAGTTTTTTACGCAAGGTACTGCGACTTAAACCTAATGCCTTGGCTGCCTTGGTTTGGTTATATCCAGAATGTTCCAGTGTCGCTTGCAATAAAGGTTTTTCAACTTCGCTCATGACTATTGCGTGCAGATTCACCGCATCATGACCGTTTAAGTGTGAGAAATACTGCTCTATTGTCTCTTTAACATGCGCAGATAAAGGAATGGCAGTTATTTTTTTGCTGTCAATGTTAATAATTTCAGCCCTTTTTTGAGATGCTTCCATGTTATGCAGCGCTATCTGTTGTTAAAAGATTAAACGCCGAATTTATCAGCGCTATTTGTTGAGATGGTACTTGTGCCTGGTTTATGCTGTTTTTGGTATCCTGATTGATGAACTCAAGATGCTTAAAATACCAAGCTATATGTTTTCGAGCCATTCTAACACCGCTTGTATTTCCATAGAAACTATATAGTTTGTCCAAGTGACTCATGAGTGTGCTGTGTATGGCGATATTTGTTGGTTTTTCAAGGTGTTTGCCGTGGTTGATAAAGTGATTTATTTGGTTAAATAACCATGGATTTCCTTGGGCGCCTCGACCAATCATAATGGCATCCGCACCGGTTGAATGCAGCACGTTACTGGCTTTTTCAGCCGAGTCAATATCCCCGTTGGCAATAACCGGAATGTTGACCGATTGTTTCACTTTTTTAAGGGTTTCATGTTCGGCCTGGCCGTCAAATTTGCAGGCACGGGTACGGCCATGAATGGTCAAGGCGGCAATGCCTGCATTTTCGGCTATTCTGGCTATTTCAACGGCATTACGGTTGTGTACATCCCAGCCGGTACGAATTTTCAATGTGACTGGAATATCGACAGCATTAACAACCGCGTCTAGGATTCTCTTGACCAGCGCCTCATCCCTTAATAGCGCTGAACCTGCTGCGACCGAACAAACTTTTTTTGCCGGACAGCCCATATTAATGTCAATGATCTGAGCGCCGCGCTGGACATTAAACTTTGCTGCATCAGCCATTTGCTGGGGGTCGGTGCCTAAAATCTGTACGGAGCGGATACCGGTTTCGCTGCCATGATCGGTTTTTAACAGCGTTCTTTTATGGTGACGCAAGGCCGGATTTGACGCCACCATTTCAGATACGGTCAAACCCGCGCCGAATTGCTTGCACAATTCCCTGAACGGACGGTCACTGATGCCGGCCATGGGTGCCAGAATCAGATTGTTGGCTAGTTGATAGGGGCCTATTTGCATAAAAAGCAGAGGCCTTGTCTGGCAAGGTCTCTATGCATCAAGACTGTTTATCGCCAGCATCATTCCAGATCGGGTTGTCGCGGTCTTCTGGTTCCAGTTTGGTAATATCTTCAGGATATATATGCCAGAAAGACTTATCAATCCTGGCGTTGTTATAGCCTTCTTTTTTGTCATGACCGAACGGACACCACCAGTTTTCAACGATCTTGACCATATAAGCATGCCATTCAAACAGGGCGACACTGTAAGGGCAGTACCAGGTACAGTTCAGTATCCAGAAAAGTTTTGACTGGGACGTGCTGGCTTTGAACGAACCTTCCATTGTGATTTGATTTTTTAAGGTATAGCGATGGCTGGCCCGGTCAGGTAAGAAATCGGCATAAGTTTTGAGGTTTTTGGCACCCATCATGCGTAAATGGTAGTAAGTCATATAGGCACTGGCAAACACAAAGGGAAGAGTAAAGATAGGCAGATAAACCAATATCATGCCGACGCCCCTTTGCAATACGGGAACTTTTTGATGGTTTTTGCCGATTTCAACGCGGCCGGAACAGGAATCGCAGGCTTTCATTGTTTAAATATCCTCATTTTTTATTTGTTATAGGTGTTATGGTTGGTTTTGTGGCGTCTTGATTAAGTAGTTGGTAAATACTCAGACAACCGGCGCAGCAAAATTTCTGCATACCGTCACTCGTGGTAAGAGTAAATCCGGTAATTTCAACTGGTTGACCGCAAAGAACACAGGGTTCTTTATCTTTTGCAATAGCCATAAAGATGTCCCATATTCTATAAACTTGATGATACCGAACAAAAGAAAGTTTTTAAATATTCTGTTTCAGGTGCTGCCGGGTCAATAGGGTGGTCGGGTCCCTGTCCACCGCTGGAAAAAAACACCAGATGGCGGTCTATATGTCGTCCTGATGAACGTAAAATCTCATGCAGATTTTCACGACTCAGGTGATGAGAGCAAGATGCCGAAATCAGTATGCCGTTTTTAGATAGCACTTGCAGAGCGAGGTGATTCAAGCGGCGATAAGCTTCGTAGCCTTGTTTAAAATCTTTCTTGCGTTTAATTAAAGCGGGAGGGTCCAGTACGATAATATCATAGAGTTGGTTTTCCAGACGAGCTTGCTTGAGGAATTCAAATACATCACTGCGCACAAAGTGTATTTTATCCTGAACCTGGTTGAGTGCTGCGTTTTCACCGGCCAATGCCAGTGCGCCTTCTGATGCATCTACGCAGGTGACTTCTGCGGCTCCGGCTAAGGCTGCAGGAATGCCCCATGCTCCAGTATAGGAAAATAAATCGAGCACACGCTGGTTTTTTGCAATACTAGCCAGTTGAGCGCGACTGCTACGGTGATCATAAAACCATCCGGTTTTTTGTCCCCCCAGAATGTCGATTTTAAATTGGGCGCCATTTTCTTCAATGATGATTTGGTCAGGAAGTTTTCCGTAGGCAATTTCGGACTCCATGCTCAAGCCTTCCAGTTGCCGCTGGCTATTATCATTTTTCAGGATGATGGCTTCCGGATTGAATAGTTCAATCAGCGCGGCAAATAATGATTCTTTGCGTTGTTCTATGCCGGCGGTTGTAATTTGCACTGATAATACCGAACCAAAGCGATCGATTACCAAGCCAGGCAAACCATCGCTTTCGCCGAAGACCAGGCGATAGTAAGGCTGGTCGAAGAGTTTTTCTCGCAGAGTCAGTGCGGAAGTCAGACGCTCTTTAAAGAAGTTTGCGCCGCATTTCAGGTTAGGTTTTCTGGACAGCAGGCGGGCGCATACCAGTGCCTGCGGGTTTATATAGGCTGTGCCCAAAACTTTGCCGTCATCACTTTTTACCTGTACCAGATCGCCTGCCGAGAATTGTTCGAGGGGTGAGCGTTTAGTATCCACTTCGTTACTGAAAACCCAAAGATGCCCTTTTCGCAGACGCTTGTCTTCGTTCTTTTTTAAATAAATTTCTGGATGGGCCATATTAGTAAGTGAGTTCAAAGGTGTGACCGCCAACTTTTGTTTCCGGTGTAGCAATTT
>JAQTLI010000036.1 GCA_028714995.1 Methylobacter sp.
TGCCAGCTCGCCACAATTTAATGACCTGAGCGAGGCGCAATATTTTGTTCCTGTCCCTCGCTGACAGGCAACTGGCTGCGCTGCTGCGGGGCTGTGCTCTATTTTCGGCGGCGATTGTACTGTTGATCCTGTTGTTTCTGGTCAAGGAATCCTGGCCGGTGTTGCAGAATGTGGCGATGACGCGTTTTGTGACCGATGTCTCCTGGCACCCCGTGCAAAATTTGTACAGGCTGACGCCGATGTTGTCGGCTACACTATATTCAACGCTGGGAGCAGTTTTTTTGGCCGCGCCTTTGGGCATCGCATCGGCGCTGTTCAGCCGATATTACGCGCCGCCATTTCTCTCCCGTTGTTATCGTCGTCTGGTTGAATTACTGGCCGGCATTCCATCAGTGGTTTACGGTTTTTGGGGATTGACAACGCTGGCGCCTTTAATCGGTCGCCTGCATCCGCCCGGCGTCAGTTTATTGACCGGTATACTGGTATTGACGCTAATGATTTTGCCGACAGTGGCATTATCGGTCGATGCAGCATTGGCTGCTTTGCCGGTCGCTTATGTGCGTAGTGCGGCCGCCTTGGGTTTGTCGCGTTGGGGGCTGATCAGCGGCGTGGCCTTGCCCGCCGCTCGTTCGGGCATCGCCGCGGGGATAATGCTGGCGGCGGGTCGAGCCATAGGCGAAACCATGGCGGTGTTAATGGTGGCCGGCAATGTGGTCGAACAGCCGCATAGTCTTTTTGATCCGGTACGCACATTAACCGCGAATATTGCCCTGGAAATGGCCTACGCAACAGGTGCACATCGCGCGGCTTTGTTTGTATCGGGCATGGCCCTCATGTTAATGGTATTGGTTTTAGTCGGTATGGCTGAATTATTGCCCCGAGAGCGGCATCATGTCTAAAAACGAGCTAACTACGGTATTGATCTGGCTGATGGCTGTGCTGGTTAGCGGAGTCTTTATCTGGCTGCTTGCTGATATTATTATTCACGGACTGTCCAAACTATCCTGGTCGTTTTTTGTCGAATCGCCTCAAAATGTCGGACGTTCCGGAGGTATCGGGCCGATTATCGTATCTACATTGTTAATCTTATTGGTTGCCATAGTAACGGCGGCACCTCTTGGCCTGGCTACGGCTGTGCTATTAAGTGAATTCACCCGCCATGACAGTGTGTTCGGCCGTTTTGTGCGGCGCAGTCTGGATGTGCTGGCGGGTGTGCCATCAATCGTATTCGGGCTGTTCGGGAATGCGTTTTTTTGTATTTATCTGGGACTGGGGTTTTCCATTTTGTCAGGTGGTCTTACCCTGGCCTGCATGGTATTACCTATCTTGATCCGTACTGCTGAGGAAGGCTTACAGGCAACGCCCAATGATTACCGACTGGCAACCGCAGCTTTAGGGATGTCGCGCAGTTCCGCGTTATTTCATTTGCTGTTGCCAGCAGCGACTCCGGCGATAGCGGCAGGTTTACTGCTGGGTATTGGCCGGGCTGGCGCGGAAACAGCCGCACTGATTTTTACCAGCGGATATGTCGACCGCATGCCGGATTCATTATTTGATTCCGGCAGGGCTTTATCGGTACATATTTACGATCTGTCCATGAACGTGGCAGGCGGCGATGCGAGTGCATACTCATCCGCTCTGGTGTTGATCATTCTGTTATTAATCATCAACAGTATTGCCATGGGCCTGGCTAAACATTGGCTGCACAGGAGCATTGTTACCGTATGAATGAAATTGAGTGGGTCAAAAAAACCAGATGAATGATACTTATACCTTAGGGCCTTTACAGGCAGGCCCTCCCTGCTGCGATCCTGAACCACTTATCCGGGTTGAAAACTTGTCTTTGCATTATGGAACTAAACCGGCACTGGAGGGCGTTTCACTGGATATTTATAAAGGTTGCATTACTGCGCTGATCGGGCCGTCGGGATGCGGTAAAACCAGTTTCCTATCGGTGCTCAATCGCTTGACCGATATGATACCCGGCTGCCGCGTGTCTGGTAATGTTCATTTTGACAATAGGGATTTGCGCAATCCTGCCCTTGATGTGCAAGGATTACGCCGCGATATCGGCATGATTTTTCAAAAACCGGTACCGTTTCCGCTGTCGATCCGGCGCAATATTGAACTACCGCTGCGGGAACACGGCATGAGCAAACAGGCCGATTTGAATGAAGTTATACAACGGGTTCTGCTGGATGTAGGGTTGTGGGATGAAGTGAAAGATAGACTGGAATCCTCGGCGCAGGCTCTGTCCGGCGGGCAGCAACAACGTCTGTGTATCGCCAGGGCATTGGCGTTGAAACCTAAAGTATTATTGATGGATGAACCTTGCAGTGCATTAGACCCGATTTCTTCCGGTGTAGTGGAGGATCTGATTCAGCGTTTACGCGGAAAATACACCGTAGTGATCGTAACCCACAATCTGGCACAAGCCCGGCGCATTGCCAATTATGCGGGATTTTTCTGGGTCAAGGAGCGAGCTGGATGCCTGATAGAGTTCGGCCAATGCAAGCAGATTTTTGAAGCTCCAGCTCATGATTTAACAGCGGCTTATGTCAACGGCAGTCGGGGTTGAGACCGTAGCTTTATAGCAAAACACGTAAAGGACTCGATCTGGCTGCTTTCATTGCGGACAAAGAAAATCCGCTACTCCTGTGATTAGGCGTAGCGGATTCTTGTTTTATGCAGGCTCTGGCTTTAACAGGCCAAACGTATGGATGAACCTAGTGCAAAGAGAAAATCGCAGTCTCATGATGCACTGGGTCGAATTGATACATACGCAGCCTTGGAGACGGTTCGTAGTTCATGGTGAAATCAAGTTTGTGCAGCCCAGGAATACCATTTATGCCAACGCCATTTACTGGCGGCACGTTAATCATGCCGAATGGCCCGCCTGCGTTCATCCACCACTGGAAGCGGCCGAAAGTGAACCAACAGCCCGAACCGCCAATATCCTTAGTGGACTGGAACTGGTTTTCCCAGCCGCGTGAGCCGCCAAAATCCGGGTTCAGATAGCTGTGCAAGAAATGATCGCCATTTAGCAACGTGATCTTGACGTTTGTGCCACGCAGTCTCCATTTGTCCAGCTCAGCTCTACCACCGCCCTTCATTTGACCATAAATTGTATTATTGACATAGAACAGCGTCGCATCGGCGTTCGGATCTGCATTTACCCCACGTGGCAAACGTGTACGGTGGCCCCAGTCATCAAATGCAGCCAGCGCTTCATCCATCAGCGCTCTGATCGCAACATCCGAAGGAGGCGCGCCTGGCGTTGTGGCGGTGTCATCAGCATAACCGGCAGCTTTGCGCGCAGCCTGCCACATTCTTTTTTCTGGCGCGAGTTCGCCAATTTTAGCGATAGCCGCAAGTTTGTTTTCCACGCTAGCCGTTGGTGCCACGCCAAACACATCCTGTTCCCACTGTACTAGCGTTCTTGGAATGCCTGCCTCATTGGGAAGTTTCTTGGCGGCATTTTCCGTGACTTGAACACGGGGTGGATGTTCCCTCCAGCCCCATGTATAGGACAGATTGTAGTATTTTCCGGGAGGCATCTTCATCTTGAAAATATAGCGCTTGCCATCGAACATTGGGAAAAATGTGGTATCCATGCTGGTGTGCGGCATAGGCGGCATACCCGGCATACTGAGCGCAGGATCGTCAAAGTACATCACCATGGGCGCGAAATCATCCTCGCCGCGATGAAGCACATCCACCGTGTAGGTGATGGTAAACGGCTCTTCTTTGACTGCGCTGACATCAATGAACGCGGCATCGGCTTCGATATGGCTGCCGTACCAGATCTGATGAATGTTAACATTTTTGGTGTCCTTATCGACTTTGGCAACCTTCTCGGGACCTTTGTAATGCAGCACCGAAAGACCACTGTAGAGCCGGTCGGGCATAGGGTTACCTTCCAGAATGTCGAGCGCGCGTTGCGCCAGTTGTTTGCTGCTCAAATGAGTTTCACTCGGCAGTCGTTTTTCCTTGATATTGCTGTCTTTATCTTCCTTGTCTTTATCTTGTTTGAGTAACTTGAAGATATGCAACAAATCGGTCTCTGGCGATGCCTTGCTGATGGGGCTCTCTTCAGGTGTATCGTGCAGATTGTAAGGATGTGCCGCACTGGATGGCAAGGTATTCAGCATTTCCACGCCATTGCCGTCGAACAGGTTGCCATCAAAGTTGGGTAGTAGATTGGTGGCATGAACCGGATCGACAAAGGGATCCTTTTCGGCAAAGAGCGACGGGCTTGTGATCACTGTTGTCGTATCCCCCGCTGTAGTTTGACTCGGCATGGATGGGCGAGCATTTGGGCAGGGATGACCTACGTAAATGGTTCTGAATGAACCATCGGGTAACATTTGCTGTGTAGGCACACACTGGCCTGGGCCGTTCGGCAGGTTTGGACTAGGTGCGGCAAGCGCTACACCCATACCGACGGACAGTAAGGCCAGTGTACCGGAAAATGTCCGGCTTAATAATGGTTTTTTCATGATGTTTTCCTTTTGAACACTAGGCCTTTTTGCTATTCGGGTCTTTATTCACCTCAACCCAGGATAGTCGCTGGGCGAGTTGATGGGGTTTTGCCATGGCATGAGCTGCCGCCCAGCGCGCATAAGGTTCGTTACCGTAACGCCAGACATGATGCCCGCCTGCCTCTGCGTGCCCGCCGTGAGCGCCCAATTTGTGATAGAGCGCCTGCATATCGGATGGTTTGCCGGTTACAAATATCCAGCCGTCTTTCGCGCCATGCTTTTTGGCGAATTCTTCCAGTACGGCAGGAGTATCGTGTTCAGGGTCGGTTGTAATTGACACCATAAATGTCCCTTGCCCCAATTTATCACCGACCAGCTCCTGAACTTTCGCAAGATTCTGAGTGACAGGGAACTGCTCTTCCGATTTTACCGACATAAAATTAATGCCAACGAGCTTGCCCTTAATCAGATCATCGTAGAACCAAGCCTTGCGTCCTGTATGGGTCATGACAACGACATTAGGGAAATATTTTGCCGAAGGCCCACCCGGTTTTTTACAGCTTTGACTTTCTGCTGAAGCGGCTATCAGTTTGCCGGCGCCGGTGCTAGCGCAGGCGGATAAGGCCAAGGCCGGCAATACGGCGGCACTGGCGGTTAAAAATTGTCTTCTACTCTTCATCAATGATTCCTCTTCAAATTAAAAGCCGGCGGGCGGAGTGCCTAAACGCATCACGGGGCGCGGGTCGATAATTGCACCTAACACGGGACCATGTTTGGGCGGTACGATGCACCAGCGAACCATCATGGTGTGATCTTCATGGACAACGTTGTGACAATGCATGACATGACAGCCCAGGAAATCCCGGAAATGGAAAAACAGCTTCACTTCGTCGCCAGGCCCCAAGGTCAAAACATCCTTGCGTGAATGGTCCACATCGCTTTTTTTGAGTGGTTTACCGTTGAACTCAAGAATCTGAAACTCTTCAAAATGAATATGAACCGGATGCTCCCAGCGGGTGCCGCCGTTACGTATAGTCCAGATTTCCGCACTGCCTTGCTCGATTTCCATATCGATGCGGTCCATGTCAAAACCTTTGCCATTAATGGTCCATATGCCACCAAAGTAGTCTAATTTGACTAGGCGCTCCTTTTTGACTTTGTTCAGATCGATTTTTGGCAGTGCTCGCAGTTTGTCGGGAACGCGGCTGTTATCGGGTCCGGTCAAAGGGACGACCCTGAATTCCATTACCTGCTCGCCTTCACCTTTGGGAAATTTACGACCGGTCGGCCCTTCACCACGAATCTGTTCCATCAGATTTTCAAGTACGATAGAGGCTCCGGGTTGGTATTGCGAAAAATCGACGATAACATCAAAACGCTGCGCCACCGATAGCTTGATTGTTTCGGCGCTGACGGGTTTAGGCAGCAAATTGCCATCATTGGCAATCACTGTAAAAAACTGGTCGGAACGCAGGCCCAGTTCATAGAAACGTGATGGACCGCCGTTCAGGAAGCGGAAGCGGTATTTGCGTGGCTCGACTTCCAGAAAGGGCGTGATTTTGCGATTGACCGTATAGTACCTACCCAGGAAGCCATTAGTGTCTTGGCTAAGATAGAGCTGGCCGTCCTCGCCTAGGCTGATGTCGTGAAGAATCATCGGAACATCGTACTTGCCGCTGGGCAGCCTGAATGCATCTGGACTAGGATCGTTTTCATTACCTGAGTCCTTTTTGTCGAACAATAGATAAAACCCTGTCAGCCCCATATACACGTTGGTCGCCGTAAAATCCATGCGGTGATCGTGATACCACTGAGTCGTCTGTTTCTCCAGCGGGTCGCCGCCTGCAGGTGCATTAACATGGTGATAATCCCAGAAATAACCGTTATCTACCCAATCCCAAGGCATGCCGTCGCTTTCTGAGGCCTGATGCAGATTGTGTAAATGCGTCGTAAAAGAAGGCAGCGCAAAACCGACATGGTCGGGAGGTAACTGGTTATAACGACGAATCAGCAGAGGCTCGCCATAGTGAGCATGAAAGGTTTCACCGGGTACAATACTGTTGAACCCCCAGACTTTAGTAGTGAACGGTAATCCACTGTGGTATTGATGGTCAAATTCCCGGAGTACTTGAATATAAGTCTTCTGCGGTAAAAACTCACTGTAGCGTTGATGTCTTGCGGGGTCGATGGGAGGATCCAGGGGGAAATTTATGGGCTCAGCGATTGGCATAATCGGTAGAGGATCTACAAAGTGACTCAGATTAAAGTCGTGCGAACCGGGGTCATCTTCGGCAAGTGGTAAATCGCTTGGGGTGCATAAGTTCCCGACCAATTCTCCAGCGCCAAAAACTTGCTGCGCAGTCGCCACGCTGGCGCCGGCTGTCAGCAAACCTAGCTTAAGCATATTTCTTCTTGATGTATTCGTCATGGTTAATGTCTTTATTATAGGTAAAATTATGTAATAAATTTAATACCGGAACAGGCGGGTTGCGGTATCTTATTAGCCTTCCACATTGATTTGATAGCAGAGATGAGCTGAGATCAGGCCACCTTCAATTTTCCACAAATCAAGCATGCCTCGCTTTAATCACCAGTTCTATAAGAACTAATTAGTAACGT
Source organism: Methylobacter sp. (assembly GCA_028714995.1). Classification (GTDB taxonomy): domain Bacteria; phylum Pseudomonadota; class Gammaproteobacteria; order Methylococcales; family Methylomonadaceae; genus Methylobacter_A. Next base: position 7,101 of record JAQTLI010000036.1, read on the forward strand.
GTAAGCATACTAGTATTGGAAAAACTGAGAAGTAGATCACATTTTATAAGTGCAAAAAATCGGGCTATTGAGACATTTTTTAAGAAAGATTAAAAATCATAAATATGAATAGTATCCATTCATTAAATGAATGAATGGATGAATGAGCGAGCTTCTACACTTTAATTGCTATACTTCTGAAAAATTAAAATTTTAATGTGTTAGTCGATTATGAATATTCGTAACATAGACCTCAATCTGTTACATGTTTTTGTTACTGTATATGATTGTAAAAGTATTACCCTTGCAGCTAAACAGCTTCACCTTTCACAGCCGGCTGTTAGTAATGCTATAACACGATTAAATAATGCTTTAAACATGACGCTGTTTGTCAAAAACAGTCGCTTTATTGTTCCTACCCGTCAAGCTGATGCCTTATACCTCGATATCAAATGTTGTCTTCAAAAAATAACATCCACATTGTCGCAACGGAGCCATTTTGATCCGGCAACGTCCGAGCGTACTTTTCGAATAGCAACCTCCAATTATGGTGAAATTGCTTTGTTTACAAAACTCGTCCCACATCTTCAGCGTGTTGCACCTAATATAAAGATCATTCGAGATTTCTTCCCAATCAATGATTTCAGTCAGTATCTACAAAATGGTCAATTGGATTTAGGCTTGTTTTTTGATCGCCCTGTCGAGAAAGGCATACATAAAGAATTTTTATTTAATGACCCCTTAGTATTAATCACCGGCCCCAAACAACCACCTTTGCCGGATATTTTAACCATTGATGACATCATAAAACTTGATTTCATTAGTTTTAAAAATGAATGCAATAACCTTGATTTTTTATTTTCCATATTTAGTAACCACCCAGATTATCGTGCTCCCCGCTTTACTGTAGCAACTATGTGGAGTGTGTTTTTTATTGTTTCCACTACAACATTAGTGGCTGTTAGCCCTCTTTTGTATGCAAAAACACTTGAACAACACCTGCCGATTAAAGTTCATTACCTCGCCGATGTTGAAGAAATTGAGCTAAGCCTTTACTGGCGAGACATTGAGACGCAAGATCTTGGTCATAAATGGCTTAGAGAGTTGATTAAAGATATGTTTATTAATAAATATTGAGAATGACGTGCGTATTAATTAATGTTGCGCTCACTTATTGCCTGATACCCGAACTTTTTTGTTAGGCTCACTGAATATTTTTTGTAAGGTTTCTGGTTGTATTAACGACTTATTAATATTAATAAGTCGATGAAGGAAGATTACAATGGCCACAAGCACGTTAGTCATCATGGTCTGTTTTCATTTTCTGTTCTATGCCAACTATAACTTTAATGATGTTGAGAACCTGTTTGGCCACGGCACAGTGAAATATCGATTGGCATAGCGTGAAATAAGGCTGCGATCACTTGCAAGACCAACCCAGACATGAGCGTATTAATCACACTAATCCGGCTGATAACTCGGCCTGTACAGCATTATGTTCAGCTGCTATTTATTATTATGCCGTTGCGGCCAGTTTTTAATTTGAAACACTAGAGGAAACCTATGACTACCAGTATCGAAATCAGCGAATCCGTCCGCCATTACTATGGCCAGGTTTTGCAATCCAGTAATGATCTGAAAACCAGTGCCTGTTGCAGTATCGACGCGATGCCCGGTTACTTAAAAGCCTTATTAGCCGGTTTGCACCCGGAAGTGCTGGAACGATTTTACGGCTGTGGCTCTCCGCTGCCTCCGGCTTTGTGGGGTAAGACGGTTTTGGATTTGGGCTGCGGTTCAGGGCGCGACTGCTATTTGTTGTCGAAACTTGTTGGCCCGGAAGGCAGGGTGATTGGTGTCGATATGACACCGGAGCAGCTGGAAGTTGCAGTGCGTCACCGCGATTGGCATGCCGAACGCTATGGTTACGCCAATATCGAGTTTTTGCACGGCCATATCGAAAATCTCGCGGCTATCGGTATTGATGAGAACAGCATTGATGTGGTGGTTTCCAATTGTGTGATTAACCTGTCGCCGGAAAAACCCAAGGTACTGGCGGAAATATTCCGGGCGTTGAAACCTGGCGGCGAATTATATTTTTCCGACGTTTTTGCCGATCGCCGCATCCCTGTCGCCTTACGATATGATCCGGTTCTGTTGGGCGAATGCCTGGGCGGCGCCCTGTATTGGGAAGACTTTCGGCGGATCATGCAAGAGCTGGGATGCCCCGATGTGCGCGTTGTCAAACAAAACCCCATCAGTCTTGACGATCCTGAGGTTGCCGCCAAAATCGGCATGGTCAAGTTTAGCTCGGTCACCGTTAGCGCATTCAAGCTGGCGCTGGAAGACCGTTGCGAGGACTACGGACAGGTGGCCTGCTATCTCGGCACCATCCCCGAGCATCTGCATGCTTTCGATCTGGATGACCATCATCACTTCGAAACCGGTCGGCCATTACGGGTGTGTGGAAACACCGCCGATATGCTGGCTGCAAGCCGCTATGCCGAGCATTTTCAGGTGCTGGGTGATAAATCCCGCCACTTCGGATTGTTCGACTGTTCGCCGGGACCGCGAGCCGACTCAGCTACTGCCGACGGTTTGTGTTGCTGAGCGACACAGCAGCGATGACAGGAACGCTATTAACCGAAAAAAACTTGTCCGCACAGCGGCCGGTATTATTTCGCTACGCGCTGCTGCAATTGCATGACCGCGAGTTGGCGGACGATGTCGTACAGGAAACGCTGCTGGCCGCCTTGCAATCGGCATCGGATTTCGAAGGCAGGGCGGGCTTGCGTACCTGGCTGATCGGCATTCTTAAACACAAAATCGCCGATCACTGGCGGCGTAGTGCCCGCGAAGCCTCTGTCCCGGAGTTTAACCAAATTGACGAAGACGATGGCGAAACCGAGCAGGACGAGTTTTTCATGAGCAACGGTCAATGGAATGGCGGTCCCAAGGCTTGGGCCGATCCTGAAGTCGCACTGAAACAACAGGAATTCTGGGCGATCTACGAAGCCTGTCAAAATAATCTGCCGCCGAAAATGGCCAAGGTCTTTATGCTGCGCGAACTGGTCGGGCTAGAAGCTGATGAAGTTTGTCAGGAAGTTGGGCTTAGCGAAGCTAATTACTGGGTCATCATGCATCGGGCGCGACTCGGGTTGCGCGAATGCCTGGAAATCCGCTGGTTCAATAATACAAAACAGGAGAAACATCATGCATAGCTGTCGAGATATTTCCATTCTGGTTTCCCAGGGACTGGATAAAAAATTAAGCTGGCGCGAACGTTTTACTGTGAGGATGCATCTAATGATGTGTACACGTTGCCGCAACTTTCAAAAACAGACACAGTTTATCCGCAAGGCGGCGCGTCATTACACCGACGGTCTGCAAAGCAGACTGGATAAGAAATCATAAATTAAAGGCAATCTATTAATGCAAGTCACAACCAGCATTGTAACCGTTGCAGCCAGCTCCTGCCGCGGTTACTGCCTTCAATCGGCAAATACGGCAACGCCTCTTCGAGCAAGCGTCCCAGTAAGTCATGGTCAATAGTGGCTTGCAAATCGTGGGTAGTGCCTAGTTTACCTGTAGGTTCCAGCTTCAATTCCCCCTCGTTGTTTTTGCAGTGAAAAGCCATTGCCGTACACTCTGCAAAAGACTGCATCACCCGCTTTCTGGTGCATATGCACTACCACAACGGGTCCGCAAATTGGACAATCGCGCATCGGAATATCGGCTTCACTGTGACCGATAATGGCATCCAGCTCGCCCGATTTGGCTAGTTCAATAAAGTTTAGCCCGAATGGCCGGTCAAACTGTGTATCCAAGGTTTTGGCTATTTGTTCAATAGCCGCTTCCATCGTCATGCCTTTATGATAGGGGCGAGTGCTGGTCATCACATCGAAAGTATCGGCCAAACCTATTATTTTGTTTTGGCTGTGTTCGACATGGCCACGCCGGTTACGCCTGATGGATAGCCATGGCTATCGATGCGCTCATGGTGTCCAAACATCGCATCCATCGCCAGCGATGCTAATGGATGACCCAGCAATACCTGAGCCCCTAATTCAGGATGAGTTTTCATTACTGCATATTAGTTATCATTGAGTTTGCCCTTGTTGTTCAAAATACTGTCCGGTACACCCACTTTACCTAAGTCATGTAGAAAATCGCCCAGTCCGGTAATAACGGCTTGCTGTTTGAAGAAATCGCAAGCCAGTGCCAGTCGGGTAGAAAACTGCGATACCCGCCACAAATGGCCGCCGGTATAAGGATCGCGTGTTTCGACTAGAAACGCCATGCTGTAAAAGGTGTGTAGTAAATCTTGCGTATGAGTTTTACTTAAGGGTGGCTTCATGTTGTTTTCCTTTACTTGAACTAATGAGGGCCAATGGCTTTCTTCAATAATTATATTAAGTCGAAATAAAATCGATTTCCTTACAAAAAGATTAAATAACCCAAGCAGTTTGGCTCTTTCCTGTCCATTGCAAAAAAAATGTAAGGAATGCAGATCATCTCCGACTGATTAAGCAGGAAGGCTTTACGGCGTATGTTGTTTAAACTCTCCTGACATTCTTAATCACTTTTGGAGTATTCAATATGAACAAAAAAACCTTATCTTTGACCTTGGGCAGCGCACTTGCATCTTCTTTGTTAAGCATGTCCCCCGCGATCCAGGCCGGTGAAAATCCATTTGGGATGTCCACCATCAACACCTCACAACAACTAGCGGCAGCCGACGACAAAATGCCTGAAGGCGGCTGCAGCGGCAAAATGAAGGAAGGTAAATGCGGCGAAGGAAAATGCGGTGCCAACAAAATGAAAATGAAAGAGGGCGGCTGTAGCGGTGCAGCGAAACCGGAAGAAAAAATGAAAGAAGGCGGATGCAGCGGCAAGATGAAAGAAGGCGGTTGTAGCGGAAAACTGTAGCAGATCCGAAGCCGCCTTTAATGGATATAGGCGGCTTTGTCTATCTTTTATAATCCGAAAAATGACAATTGCATGGGCAGATATTTGCTCCCGCAATATCTGCATTCCCCACGTCCATGCCATGTGGGATATGCAGGAGGTAGCGCACCAATAGTAGGCGCTTTAGGCGATGCAGGAGCAATTGCCGAGGAATATTCATGGCGAACATCAAATTAATAGACGAATCTGAAGCCGTCGAATCGGTCGTAACCATTTATGACGACATAAAAAACCTTTGGCATGGATTTCATTCCGGGCATGTTCAGGGCTATGGCCAATAACC
>JAQTLI010000037.1 GCA_028714995.1 Methylobacter sp.
TTTATCGAAATCTTTCTTTTCCGGCGTGCCGTAGGCACCGATATCGACGTATAGCTCGTCCACGGTTCCTTCCTCAGTCCTGAAAGGGTGCACAAAGCCGGTCTGGCCGCCATTATCTATGATCGACATCGGCGAAAGCCATAAGGGATATAAGCGGAAATGCTCGTCGAAATAGTCAATGGACTGCTTCAGATATCGGATCGGCATGAGCATGTCCTGAACCACATGATACTTTTCCCTGAGTCGCCGGGTGGTTTCGGTTTCCGTATATTTCAATAATTCGATGCGGGGAGGCAAGGCCCAGCCCAGCAATGCCCTGAAAATGGGATGATTCCCGAACGGAATGATTTCCTCCATGGCCCAGAAATAACTGCGGGTGTGTCTGTGATAGTAATCCCGCACCGGCAGATATTCGACACCTTCCTCCCTTCGCTCCAGGTAGGTTTGGACATGCTTGTAAAACCAGGGCTTATACCATCGGCCGATGGCATTCAAAGAACCGTCCGAGCCTACGTCATCGACGAAATCGCCGACCATGATGACTGCCTGATCCCGGCCGTAAACCAGTCCTTCGACGAAATCGTTGTTTTCTGTCTCCCGACTGGCCCGTTCGAAAACGCTGACCATATTATCAAGGGTATAAACTGGCTGGTAGTGAAGCCGGACATATTTTTTGACCGGAATGATTTTCAATTCGGCAGCCACCAGAAAGCTCAAGGTGCCATGGCTCCACGGAATCTGGTAAAAAAGATCGGGATTTTCCGACGGACTGCATTTGACCAGTTTCCCTTCCGCCGTCACGATCTCGAAGGATTGGCAAATATGCTGGAATAGCCCATATTTATGGCTGCTGGTTTCCACGCCGAAACCCATAATCAAACCGCCTACCGTCAAGCTGTCCAGTTCCGGCACCACAGGCAGCGTCCAACCACGAGATATGAGGCTGCGCGAAATCTGACCCATGGTCGCCAGTGGTTCCAATCGGACAATTCTGCGCTGTTCATCAATTTCAAGCAGGTCGTTCATTCCGACATCGATGTTGCGATGAGAAAGCTTATATTTAGGCACCAGCTCGCTCATGGTTTTCCAGCCCGATCTTGCGGTGCAAAGTTTTTGTCCCGCGCCTTGCTTTTTCCAGTCCTCTATTTGCCGGATCACCGCTTCAACCTTGGCGTCGTGTCTTGCGGGGGAACTGCTCAGGTGAAAAGAAATCCAGTTACGGACGCTAGCATAAGCACCATAGGCCGCTGAAACGGGCAGGAGGAAAATGGTGGCGAATATTCCCCGGTAATGGGTCAGAACATGTTCGAATATCTGCTCGATTTTTGTCATTCGATTTATCCTAAATTATTCAGTTACGGAGGTGGTCAGGGCAATGAGGCTAGTGGAAAGATGATCTTGTCCCCATCTAGCGAACACGCGGCTAAGAGAGTAATCTGTAAAACCGAGGTAAACAATGAAAACCAAAAATCAAATACACATCCGTCCACAACAAATATACAGTCCAGTTTAAGGAACAGGCATTGGAACGGGCAGAACGAGGTGGCATCTCCATTAAAGTTGAAGCTGTTCATGGTGAACGGTTTTCGACCCGAGTAGATGCGAATTATCAAGTGTTCGAATATATTGAGGTGTATTACAATCGCAAAAGGCTTCACTCCAATTAGGCTATGTCAGCCCGGAAGTTTTTGAAGCTAAAAAAGTCGCTTAGCCGTATGTCCGTGAAATCGAGGCAAGATCAAAACTTGTCTGGCAGGATTGATTGGACTATGCATTGGATTTTTGATCTCCAAACAGCCATTTTGTTCTGTAACCTGGTCATGATTGTCTGATTTTCCAGTAACGATCGGAATGCCGTGCCTGCCCTTGCCACTGGTCAGGGATTTCTGCGATAGTAGTCAACGATCCAGCACAGGTAGCCGCCATGACCCATCCAGCGTCACCCCCGTTATTGACCTACTGTCCTTCAAGCCTCGCCGAGCGACTGCTGACCGGTGGGCAAAGGATTTTACTGTATGGTGAGGCCGGTATCGGCAAATCTACACTGACTAACGAGCTCTCGCGGGTATTCTCCGAAAGAGGCCTAGCTTGCTTCTGCATCAGCGCTGACCCGGGATCGCCAGGTTTCGGTTTGCCCGGAACGGTATCGCTGGGACAGTGGCAGGAGATCGGCTGGCAAGTGTTGGCATTTGAAGCGCTTTGCACACTGGATGCCGGCCGTTTTCGCTTGCCGCTGCTATCGGCTGTCAACAGGTTAATCCAAAAGACTCCCCAAGGCTTACTACTGCTGATCGACGCCCCCGGCGTGGTCCGAGGTATTGCAGGTTCGGAATTATTGACGGGCATGGTCGACCTGTTGAACATCGATACTGTAGTGGTGCTGAACCGTCAGTCGAAACCGCTACCCTTAAAGAACGAGCTATTGTCATTTGGCGTCCGTGTCCTGCCCGTGCATGCCCATCCCCAAGCATGCCGTCCCGGCCAGAAGACGCGAGCACACAAAAGAACCCAGCAATGGCGAACTTACCTCGCTGTCAGCAATGAGATAATGATCAACCTTTCCGATCTTCGGTTGATCGGCTCACCTCCGCCTCTAGATGTCCCCGATGCCTGGACTGGCCGCCAATGCGCCTTTATCGATACCGACCGAACCGTGAGCATCGGCGAAATCATCGCCCTGCAAGACGGGAAACTTCAACTCCGGCTGCCTGTAGCAGCGGCAACAACCCAGATATTGCTGGTGCGCGATGCCCGTAGCGAAAAAAACGGTCTGCTCGTCAGCGCCGCGCCGTTTGCTTCCGGCAACCTGCAATTCCTGCCGCCGCCCGACGCCATGCCCTATCCGACTAAAGATTACTCTGGCGGGCCTAGGCCGGCGGTCAAATTACGAGGCATGTACGCAACTATGATCAATGGCGTTTTCGGCGACCCCTTGCTGCATCTGCGTCAGCACCAACAGCAACGCAGCCTGCTGTTTGACCTGGGCGATTCCGTCAGATTATCCACCCGAATAGCCCATCAAGTCAGCGATGTTTTCATCAGCCATGCCCATATTGATCATATCGGCGGCTTCCTGTGGCTGCTGCGCTCCCGGGTCGGCGATTTTCCAGTCTGCCGACTTTTTGGGCCACCGGGTTTGATCGGTCATATTAAGGGCATGATCGACGGTGTCCTTTGGGATCGCATCGGAGATACGGGGCCGCGTTTCGAAATCGCCGAAATTCATGGCAACCGGCTGCTGAGGACTCGCATTCAGACGGGTTGCAGGGATTGCGTTGATCTTCCCGAAATTCAGATTGCCGATGGACTGATTGTGGACGATCCGCTGTTCTGCGTCCGCACGATCACACTGGATCACGGCACTCCGGTGCAGGCCTATGCCTTTGAAAGTAAGATCAAACTCAGTGTCGATGAGAATGCTCTCAAAACGCTGGCTTTAGATGCCGGTCCCTGGCTAAATCAACTGAAGCAATTTGTCAGTGCAGGCGATAACAAGGCGATGATCCGACTGCCCGACAATAGCAGCCGGGAGGCAGGAGAACTGGGCGCCCGCCTCCTTACCGTCACGCCCGGCGAAAAATTGGTTTATGCGACCGATCTGGCCGATACGGAAGCCAATCGCACTGCCCTGACCGCCTTGGCGCACAAGGCCGACTTTTTTTTCTGCGAAGCTGCTTTTCTCGAAACTGATATTGAGCAGGCCCGCAGAACCGGCCATCTGACGGCGCGGGCCTGCGGTGAGATCGCAACCGGCGCCGATGTCAAACAACTGGTGCCGTTTCATTTCTCCAGGCGTTACGAAACAGAGCCTGAAGCGGTTTACCTGGAAATAAACGCTGCCTGTTCCCGAGTCATCATGCCTCCGAAAAAATAGCAAAGACGACTAGGATTGAAACGGGGCAGTAATCCACACGAATTTATCCATGCTCCAAACTATTAAATACCCCGACTAACAGCGTTAGTAGGCAATGTCCTGTTGATCGCCTTCGGTGGTCGCTTAATCAAGTTTATTAGAAAACTCGTCACGGTTTTCTATCCTTGATGAATACGCAATTTGCTATACCTCTGGCAGCGAGTTTTCCTTTTCCATTCCTGACTTCGGCTTGTAAAACTATATGTGTCGATGTTTTCTGAATCATTGACGCAGTGACATCAATATAGCGGTCACTCTTTGTAATGGGACGTTTAAAAGTGGTATTTATTTCTTTGGTGATGTTAGGTGGAGCCAGCATGTAACTCAAAGGTGATACTGTATTATCAATAGCAGCAACTATTATCCCACCTTGCATAAATCCAAATGGGTTCATATATCTTTCTTTGTTTGGAAAGCGAACAGTCAATGTTTCCCCTTCAATAAAGTCAATAAATTCACCTTCCATATCGGTAAATACTTTCGGCGGTAGTTCCATGCCGCTATTAGATGGAATTTTTTCAAGGAGTCTGGCCATTATGGCTTTTTTCATGTCTAGCCCGTTTCAGATTTCTGATAATCCGATGCAAAAATACAAATTAAATACCCATGTTCCAGTGTTTTCAAGAATGTTTTAAATATAAACAAGGGCACTTTTATTAAACCAAATTCAATAGCTTTGCCAATGATCGAGTGTTTTTCAACAAGCTGATAGTTGGAATTTAAAAACACCTCAGTTGGTTTTTGCGGGGTAAACTTAAAACCCGCCCCTAGTAATTCGCCAAATTTCTGATGCAATGTATGGCTATATTTATTAAAAAAATTTTCAGTCATAAGGTCGCAAACCAGGGTATGTTTTGGAAACAACCTATGCAAGGTTTGAAGGGTTTGTTTAATGATACCCTCTTGCAAATAGATAAATACGCCTTCAAAAACCACAATAACGGGTTGATCCGTAGAGAATTCCTGCAATTTATCTGCCAGTGATTCTGTTTCAAAATCGATAGCTATGCGTTGAAGATTGTTTTTGCATCGCTCAATTGGCAGCTTCTCATCTTTGTACGAAATAATTTGCGGCTCGTCCAGCTCAATCCATCTGCCGCCGTTTAGCCGATAGGCACGGCTGTCAAAACCGGCTCCGATTAAAATTACCGGTAATTCAGGATTTTCAGTTAACTCTTTTCTTATGTAATCATCAATAATCCGATGCCTGGCGACATTCCCTGCATTTTGATTTTTTTCTGAATTAAAAGAGGAAAGAATTTTTAATCCTCTTTCATCCATAAAATCCTTGGCATAAATATCCTGGCATACAGATTTCTCGTTTTCGGCATCCTGCATGCGGACTCCGCAGCAATAAAAAGCAGTATTTGATATGGGTTTCATATATTCCTTTCATGCAATAAGGTGAATTATTGTAAAGTCAGTCGAACGCTGAACAGTTAAGCTATGTTGGGATCCTGATTGAGCGTACGTCAGGGTACATTTTTTACTCCGGCATTGACCAGTTCAGCCATTGCTGTTGCCCCGCTTTGCCCGCTGGCATTCAGCCCATGTATAACGCTAGCCTGATTTTGTGGCGGCTGATTTTGGCTTACTTTCCACTTGCCGGATAGCCGGGTAATAATTATTTCAATGCCGACCACGGCCTCAATCAGCTTTTCGGTGAAATCTTCCGGAGCATCAGACAACGCCCACGGCACAGGAAAAGCCGCCTCGTGATGAGTGGTAAGAGCTTCCATCTGGCTTCGAATCCAGGAAGCATCATCGATGATGCTCAGGGAACCGTAGGCATGAACGACGGTGTAATTCCAGGTGGGAACAACCTTTCCGGTCTCCTGCTTGGTCGCGTACCAGGACGGGCTGATATAAGCGTCCGGGCCCTGGAATATGGCCAGCGTATCAACTTCCGATGCAAGGTCACGCCAGATTGGATTCGCCCGCGCTACATGGCCGCGTAACACACTAAAAGGTTCGGATGTTTGTGACAGATGCAACGGAATATGATTGGCGTTAATGCCGTCTGAGCCGAGTGTTACCAATGTCGCAAGCGGCCGGTTGCGAATCAGCTCTTGCATGACTTCGATATTGGGCTGTTCAAAATGGGGCGGTATGTACATCTGTATACTCCATGGCTACCGAGAAATGAGGACTTCGTTGACTTGAATAATCGGCTCTATGTTTGTGTAATTGGACATGTCACCTTGCAATACTGCGGCGTGCGGCGTGAAAGCAGCCATGAAGTCTTCAGCCGAATTAAACAGATAGTGACACATGGCGATATATGCTGCATCCGTTCCCGGCAGTGCGCCACCAAGCCCGCGCTCGACTGAAACGCCCTTGAATCCTGAATGGGTACTCAAAAGTCCAATGGACAACGGCATGTGGGTGTCAATGTAATAGCTCATATCGAACCGGGAACCTTTATTGTTAGGGTACAGAATGCTGATTTTAATCATGAAGATCCCTTAAGTGGTGAATAGTGGGCAAATGCTTTGGCCACTTTTTTGTCTTGGTTAAAATGAAACACCTCGGCAGCCAGACGACCTCGCGCCCCCTGGTAGTAGAGAGTAATGCTGTTCACGCCAACAAGTGTCGTAATCAATTCGAAGTGTAAGTCGGGAATGAGTTGTAGGGCCTTCGTCCAATAGTCGCCGACCGCCGTTTTGCCGCGAAGGCTTCCGCTCGGCTCGTTAGCAACTTGGATAATTACAGGCGATGTCATTTCAAAATCATCAGCATAGTGGGACAAGATGCGCTGCAAATCATGGCTGTTCCACGAGTCTATCCAGTCGTTAGCAAAATGTTCGGCAAAGGTATTGTCCATGAGTAATCCTTGAGGCTCAATGTAAAGGGCGTACCGTAAGAGGGTGAAGTTCGTTCGGTTGAGTCTCTATAACCTCAATATCCGGCAGGTTCTCAAAGACCTGCTCTACAGTCTTGTTGCGGGTTAATGCCTTCACCACCAATGGCAACGGTTCAGCCCATATTTCCGGGAAGTCCCTTTCCGACGCAGCAACAAGTGGGAATGCCAGCTTTTCCATGGGCGGACTAAATTCAGCTGCTACACCCGGCTTATTGCCTCGGGCATCAATGCGATACCAGCCATATTGTTTGAGATAAACCGCATTCAAGCCATGAAGACAGTAAGGAGGGCCATCGGTTTCAACCGTCAATCGCTGGTAACAAAGCCCCGCCGGAATGGCATTGGCTCTTAAAAGCGCTGCCAACAAATGGCTCTTGGCATAACAGTAACCTTGTGCCATAGACTAATACATCGGAGGCTTTACAGGTGACTGGGTTCATCCGGTAATCCCAGCTATGCTTAATGTCATCGCGGGCGAACTCGAAGCAACATTTCGCTACAGACTCATCGGTAAGACAGCCCTCAGCAAGCTCCGCTGCCTTTGCAGCTACCAAGGGATGTTTCCAGTCGATGTACTTACTGCTTTCAAGGTATGCTTTCATTTTCGCCCCGGCTGCCATTCCTGATAAGAGGGAATGCCTTCATAGCCGAGCCACGGCACATCGTGAGATGCCCAGATATGCATTTGGGGAGTGACATTTGGGTCTTCATCCAATGTTGCCACTCGAAGAATAACATGGGGCTGGTTCATGCGCTCGGCCACCAGATGGCAACCGCACGCCGAACAGAAATAACGCAATTTTCCTGGAGAAGACTCGAAGGATGAAAGCTTTTCTTCACCTTTCAGCCAGCGAAAGTGCTCGCGCATTATGCCAGCCGTGGAGGCGAACGCAGCCGCATGAGCTTTTTGGCAAGTCCGGCAATGGCAGTGAGCGACAGGCATATCGATGCTGTCGATTTCGTACTCTATTGCCTTACATAAACAACTACCTTTCATTTTATTTCCTTGTTACAGAATGATCGATAAAACTCTTAGTACAAAGCTAATGTACGACTCGTCCTGATTGTCGACCTTCAGCGGATAGTTAGAGCATCTTGCGATAGAAACCGGGCCAAATAAATCGTCAGCGGGTGGTCCCATGACATTTTTCGCATCGTCCGCCTGATATTTTTTCGGATCGGCCTTGCGGATGTCGATCAGGTAAACCTCGTGATGCTTGCCGACCCGTTGCTGTCCGCTATTCTCGAAGCCGCACTCAATTGGCGACATATTGCAGGCGCTGCCCGATAGAGGCATGAATAGTGCGACAGGCCGTTAAATATATCGATTGAGGTGCAACCGGGAATCGCCGATTCCAAATATTCGGCCATAGAGACCGGTGACCAGTTGTCCTCTGCTCCGTGCCAGATGTGCGTATTGATATCGACGCCAGGCAGCGTGTCTTGCCAGGGCTGGACATAAGCCCCGATGTCCCGTGTGTAACCTGCCGCATAATGGGTAAAGCACAATTTCAGCATGTCGATAATGAAGGTTTGAAAATCGCCACTGGCCGCCAATATCTTATCTTCGCCGACAACGCTGGCAAACATCATACGAAACACCAGATTGGGACACGCTGCAGCAATCAAACCTTGCAGGCGAACCAGCAGATGAAATGCGGGAGGATGCTTTTGAGCCAGCCGGAAAACGGACTTTCCCGCCGCCATGTCAATAAAATTGCCAGCTTCCAACGGTGCTGCGGCAGAAACCAGATGCAGGCACCGAACATTGTTTCCCATCCGACGGCATACTTGTAGCGCGACGAATCCACCTATCGAGAATCCAACCAAATCTACTGCTTTTCCGGCCGCTTTATCAGTAATTTCATCGGCCAGAAGCTGGTAATAGGCCGCGCCTTCCAGCGCGGGATCGATCGAAAAACGGTCGTAACTGACAAAAGTCAGGTTGTTCTGTTTCCCGTATTGATCAAATACCGAGCATTCGGAAGGCGCGCCGGGAGTGCCGTGGAAATAAATCACCAGTTGCCCATCGTCGGCACCGAATTGGCGATACGCCAATGTAGGTTTTACTGATAACACGTCGCCTCCACTAGCTAGCGCTAGCTAGCGCAATTTCAGATTGCATGACCAACTACCGCCCCCAAAAAAGCAGTAACCAACGGATGCGGCCTATCGGGAGTAGAGCGGGCTTGCGGCACGAACAGTGTCCCGATGAAAAACGGATGATCGGGGTGCTCAATGACACGAATTTCACCCTCGGCATCGGAGCCTGAGACATTCAATGGCCCTTGCTTCAACTCGTCAATGCAATCGGGATTGACCCCGAAATTGCAGTAATAGCTTTCTTTCGCTGACAGGCTTCCGTAGATTTCAGCTACCTGAGACCCCGGCACAAAGTTAAGCTGCATGTCGCGACCAGCCAGCGAACAAGTCAGTTTTGAAATGAACAGGCTTGAGACGGTTGGGTCGTACTCGGCATGTTGCGCATCCTTGAAGTCGAGGACGTTCCGGGCATACTCGATCACCATATGCTGAAAACCTCCACAGGTGCCAAAGCAGGGAATTCTGTTTTCCCTGGCATAGCGAATGGCCCACAGGGGGGTTTCTCCATGCTCTTATAGGGGCTTCCAGGCGCAATCCATATGCCCGAATAATGGTCAAAAAGCTTTAAGTCTATGTCTTCAGTTGAAACCCAGTTCGCCGTTAACTCCATATCCAACAGGTTTTTAGCATGCCTGATGACCGCATCGATCGAAATGTGCGGGGGGAAGGTCGGCATATATTCACCAAGCAAAGCAATTGACTTAGTCATAATGTTTAGCTTCACAAGGTGGACGGGATGGTAAAGTGATAAACAAAAAACTGCTCATCACGCTTCCAACCGGCAGATTGGTAAAGCCTCTGCGCTGCTTCATTGGTTGTCGCGGTTGACAGGGAAACACGGACAGCACCCAGGAAACTCGCGTAGTCAATGGCGGCAGTCATCAATTTTGAGGCTACGCCCTTTCTGCGAGCATGCTCATAAACGAAGAGATCGTTGAGTACGAATATCCTGGCCAGCGATACCGATGAAAAGCTTGGATAAAGCTGGGTGAAGCCAACTGGATTATTGCCTTCATGCGCAATGAACAAGACCGATTCATCATGATTGAAGCGCTCCAGCAAAAACTCTCTTGCCGCATGCAAATCGCTAGCGCGACCGTAAAACTGGCGATAGCCATCGAAAAGCATCGCGAGTGCTTCAAGGTCTGACAGAACCGCTTGACGAATGGTGATGGTGCTCATAATTCTCCGAATGAGGCATAACGTAAAGCTAGCTCGGCACTGCCTACAAAAAATTAATAAGACAATTACTCGCATTCCAGCTGAACGCTATGTCAAGTATATTCGTTAACCTCAAGATCGGGATTTACAAAGTCCCAAAGTTGATGACTTGCGCCCCAAAAAACTTGTTGCGGTTTAAACAAGCCGGGGTCTTCTAATGTGGCGGCATGAAAAAACAGTATTCCCGGATAACTGGATGACTTTTTTAAAACGGGATTGCCGCAAGTAGGGCAAAAGCCGCTGCTGACGGTATTGCCATTGTCTGCGGTCAATTCATAAAACTTGAGCTCTCCGGAAACAACAGTGTCTTTACTTGTGGCAGCAAACTCGGCCGAATGGCCCGTGCCTGTGATTCTTTGACATTGCCTGCATTGGCACAAAAAAGATAACCGGGGCTCAGAGTTCAACTCATATTTAACCGCCCCACAAATACAATTGCCTTTAAATAAACGCATTTATTTTCCCTTGATGTTTAGTACAGATACCTAACGTGATGGTTAACTAATTTTCGTAAACTACATGCCTATTGCACGGTAATCATTCAGCCAGGTTCCGGCATTTCGCGCTATCTCTTCGTGCGCCTCATCGCGCCATGTCTCACGCAGGGCTGCGGCGTACCAGTCTTGCATGGAAGGCAATGCTAACAGGTGTTTGGCGTATAGGAGTGAGTCCTGAGTCATTACCGGCTCATAAGTCTGTACACGGAATGCAACAGGCGCGAAAAATGCGTCCACAGCGGTGAATGACTGCCCAGCAAGATAAGGGCTCGCCAAAGCGAGCGAGACTCTGGTTCCACAGTTCATCAAGGCGAGCCAGGTCCTTCTCCAGGGCTGGAGAGTATGAATCGATTCTCACCCTCAGCCCACAATTCATCGTGCAGCGATCACGCAAAGCCTGAAACCCCGAGTGCATCTCGCCAACTGCGCTGCGCGCCCATGCGCGTATCGACGCATCGGCAGGCCAGACTTGCGGCGTTCGCTCTGCCAAATATTCAGTGATAGCCAATGAATCCCAGACGGCGGTAGCCTCCCCATCGATCAGGCACGGCACTTTTCCGCTTGGCGAAAAATTTCGAAATGGGTTTGGTTCCATCTTGTCGCCGAAAGGCACCAATCGTTCAATGAACGGGATTTCGAGTTCGCGCATCAGTATCCACGGTCTTAACGACCACGATGAGTAGTTCTTGTTAGCAATGAAGAGTTCCAGCATGAATGTGATTATCCTTTAGTTTAAGTTCAGATGGCGAACGTGATATATATGACATCAATTGTTTGATAAAACTTACCACCATCCAATTGTTTTTACTGATTCGTGTCCTGCTTGACCGCAGGATTGGGCGTAATCATCGGAAATCGCCCGATACGACCAAGATGAGTAAAACTAAAGCCATTCGAATACTTGAGCCCATAACCGAGCGCACGGTCAAAACCAATATGAGCGCACCATATGAGACCGACACCAAGGATGGTCGGCGCAGGAAGAACAAACCCCGCCACAAGGCAAGCAATTGTTCCACTATAGGAGTGCGCTAAATTGTAACTAACGGCGCCAACTGTCGGACCCGCGAGGTAACCTAGAAATGAAATATCAGGCGTAAGAAAGAATAGTGCGAACATTTCCCAGCCAAGGCCGAATTTGGAATAGGCGACAGAAGCAGCAATGAGTACACATAACCCTTCAAGCCGAAGCATGACGCGCATCGCGTCTTTAGTTTCACCCAATATACGGTCTTCTTATTTATCGTGCAATTGTTTTGATTGAGCCTGCAGGCAGTGCACTGGTTCAGACTAATTCATCTGTAACAATGTACATTCCCTCTCCTGAATAGTGCAATTAGACTGGATTTTGTTATCAGCAGCAACTGTTAATATTGACAGGTTATACCGCTTTTAATCGAGCATCTTCTAAACTCAGGTGTCGTAATATAGCCACTGGCAAAAACTGTATAAGTGAACAAACTTATGAACACTTGGCAAGAGCATCAACTTCAAGCATTGCAGTCCATTCAATCTGAGCAGCAGCTTTTTCAAACCATTCTTTTGCTGGGCAAGGAACTTGGCTTTGACCATTGCGCCTATGGCCTGCGCATGCCGTTTCCTTTGGCGACACCCAAGACTGTCATGTTCAAT